>NZ_LMRM01000032.1:0-23465 GCF_001426045.1 Methylobacterium sp. Leaf94 | reverse complement strand
CCTGATCCGCCTGGGCTAGATCGGAGAACCGTAAGTCCCACTCCGGTCACCGTCACACCCGCTGCGTCGGACACGGCGGGAGCCCAATGACCCATCCTTTTTCTTTCCCCGCACCGCCTTCGCCGTAGCTGTAGGCGGTTCTCCCCCCAAAGTCGTTTCCCGTCGCTGTCGGTTGGAGCGGCGAGCCGCGGACCGGGAGGCCAGGCGAACCGGACGCGCGATACATGCGAGCGACGCAGATCGATGAGTCGCGCGCCGGCGTCCGGAAGGCATTTCCCGGCGGACACGGCAACACGCGATTGTCAGGGCTGAGCAATGTCTGCAGAGCCGAGTGGAGAGAGTCTCCGATCCCGCTATCGTCAGGCTCACGCGCGTACCACCCGCGATCTTCGCCGCACATGTCGGGGCGGCCGACGGCGCGCGCATAAATCCAGCCCCGCTTCGGCGGAAACCGGGTCGACAGAGAGGGGTGTGAGTGAGGGGAAGCCGACCGGGACCTAAGGAATCTCCGAAGCGCGAACGGTCAGGCTTGCTGCCGGGATCGCGCGGAAACGATGCGCTGCCGATCGGGTGGGGGGCCCCGGTCCCTTGAAAACGGAGCCAAACAGGCCTTTGGTGCGGACCTACCGTCCGAAGATGCCCTTCAGGAATTGGGCGGTGCGGTTGCGCTTCTTCTTGCGCTCGAGTTCGTTGGCGTCCTTGACCCATGCCACCTGCACGACGCGGCGCTCGCCCTCGAAGGGCTCGTGGCCGTGCCAGGAATTGTCGGCGCGCAGGAAGGCGAACATCGTGCCCATGGTGGGCGGCACCTCGACCGCGAAGGGTTCGTAGTTCTTGCCGTCGTAGAGCACCCGCAGGCGGCCGGCGGCCGGAGCGTCCCAGGCATCGTTCATGTAGATCAGCATCGTCATCACTTTCGACGGGCCGTCGGTGTGGATCGAGCCGTATTTCAGCTGGCTGCGCTTCATGATGGTGGTGAGGCGCGGGCAAGAGACCAGGTCGATGCCGAACTTCTCGCCCATGATGCGGGAGAACGCATCGCTCTCAAGCTCGTCGATCAGCGCCTTGAAGCGACCCTTGAGGGCGACTTCGTCGACCGTGAGATAGCCGGGCTTGGCAATCGCGGGGAAATCCTGGCGGATCTCGTCGACGGCCTCGGGCTTGAGCACGTCATTGCCGAGAAAGAAACTGTAGGGCTCGCGCGAGACAGGGGCGGCCCGCACGGCATCAAGGTTGAGGATCGACAATCCCGTCATGGCTTCGACGTTCGTCCGTTCGGGCGCACCAAGCCCGGTTTGAGCGGGTGCACGCTGGGTTGGAGCGCCGCTGCGAGGGCGCAATCCCGGTGGATAGAGCGCCCGATTGCGGCAAGCGGACGGCAAGCCCTTTCCGCGCAACACGGAAACTGCCATGCTTGACCGTATCGAAACTGAAAAGTGGCGCCGAGTATCGTGACGAGACGCCTCGCACTCGCCTTCTGCGTCGCCCTGGCGACGCCGGCCAGTGCCCAGAGCCCCCTCTCGACGACCCAGCGCATGATCTGTGCCGATGCAATGGCTCTGGTGAAGACCCGAGGTTCCGTCGCGATCAGTTCCGGCGGAGCGCCCGAGCGCTTCGTACGGGACCGTAGCCAATGCAATCTAACCGAAATCGCCGAACTCCGCTTCGTGCCCACCCGGGACAACCCAGAATGCCCAATCGGCTATCGCTGCCGCGAGCCGGAATTCGGCGACTGGGACTGGTGAGACGGACCGGCGGTACGAGGATAGTCCGCCGCAGCGGTGCGCCACGATCTCGCCACGACCCGCCTGCAATGCCGATGCATGGGCGGTCCCCCCGGGGCACGGCGCCGGACGATGACTAGAACTGAGGGGAGACGCGCGTGGCCGTATTGAGGACAGGCCTCGGCCTGCAAGCCGCCGTCACGGCGCTCTTCGCCCTCGCGCTCCTGGTTTCACCCGGCGTATCCGCACCGCTCTACGTCAGTCTCAGCGGCCTTGCCATGGCAGGCATCCTGCTCGCATCGGGGCGCCTCTCGTCATACCTAAAGGTCTTCGTCTCGGTCTACGGCGTCGGCTACCTGTTCCTGGCCGGAGCCAAGCAACTGGCGGTCATGGGTTTCCTGCCCCCGACGCTCGCCGCCCTCCTGCCGCCGAGCTTCGCCGCAACCGGGGCCGTGGTGTTCGCCGGCATCGTCTTGGCGATCTCGTACCTCGAGCCGATCCGGGCGATCACGCTGATCGCGGATCCCTATTTCGCCACCACCGACAAGCCGACACGGGAGATCGGACCCTTCCGCCTGTTCGGCAGCACGGAGGGGAAGGTTGGCCAGCGCCTCGTCGCCCTGTCGATCTTCATCACCTTCGCACAGGTCGCCCTGCAGCTGCGGCTGAACTTCTGGTTCCGCGACCTGTTCAACGCCCTCCAGGAATACAACTCCGACGCCTTCTGGTACCAGTTGGTCTGGGTGTTCACGCCGCTCGCCACCATCTGGGTCGTGGTCGGCATGTTCGACACCTTCGTGGATGCTACGCTTCACATCCGCTGGCGCACCTGGCTGACCCGCAGCTTCTACGGTCGCTGGCTGGATGCCGGGACGCATTACCGGGTCCCCTTCACCGGGGAGAGTGCGGACAACCCGGATCAGCGCATCCAGAGCGACATCAACCTCTTCATCTCCCAGACCACCACGCTGTCCATCCGGCTCCTGTCTCAGGCGGCGACCCTGGTGTCCTTCATGGTCATCCTGTGGGGCCTGTCGCGCGACTTCGTGCTGCCCTTCACCGATACGGTGGTGCCGGGCTTCCTCGTCTGGCTGGTGGTCGGTTACGCGGTGGTCGGAACCTGGCTGACCCACGTCATCGGACGCCCCCTCATCGGCCTCGACTTCCGCCAGGAGAAGGTAGAGGCGGATTTCCGCTTTTCCCTGGCCCGGACCCGCATCTACGGCGAGCAGATCGCCCTCCTGCGCGGCGAGCGTGCCGAAACGGTGCGCCTGGGTAGCCTGTTCCACGCGATCGTCGACAACTACCTCGACATCATCGTCCGGCGGATCAAGCTCGGCAGCTTCACGCTGTCCTACAGCCAGATCAGCGTGGTGTTTCCCTACATCCTCGCCGCGCCATCCTACTTCCTGAAGAAGATCACCCTAGGTCAGTTCCAACAGACCGGCGATGCCTTCAGCAGCGTGCAGTCCTCGCTGTCGTTCTTCATCAATTCCTACGTCACCATCGCAGCCTACCGCGCCAACACCAACCGCCTCTCCTCGTTCCGGCAGGCGATGACCAAGGCGGAGGCGATCGGAGGGACCGGCGAAGGCCTGTTCCAAGGCAACGACACCAAGGGCGACGTCACGGCTTCGAAGCTCAGCCTCGGTCTGCCGGACGGACGGGAGATCGTGGCCGCAGACGCTTTGACCATCACGAAGGGCGGCGCCACGCTGCTCACGGGTCCCTCAGGTTCCGGCAAGTCGACCCTGTTCCGTGCCATCGCGGGCATCTGGCCCTTCGCCAAGGGCCGGATCGACCTGCCCAAGGGACAGTCGGCCCTGGTCCTGCCGCAACGACCCTACATCCCTCTGGGGACCCTGCGCGGCGCCGTCGTCTACCCGAACACCACGGACATGTTCCCGGACGAGGCGATCCGCGACGCCCTGGTGGCTGCCCAGTTGCCGGCGCTCGTCGACCGTCTTGATGAGGTCGATGCCTGGGATCAGCGCCTCTCCGGCGGCGAGCAGCAGCGGCTAGCGGTGGCCCGCGCTGTCCTTGCCAAGCCCGACTGGCTGTTTCTCGACGAATCTACCGCCGCCCTGGACGAGCCGAGCGAGGCTGCGATCTACCGGATGCTGCGGGAGCGCCTGCCCGGCACCACCATCGTCTCAATCGGCCATCGGTCGACCCTGCACGCCCTGCACGAACGCCGCCTCGACATGCAGCCTGCCAATGATGGCCGGTTCGTGCCCCGCGACGTGCCGTCGCCCGTCGCCGCCGAGTAAGGTTCAGCGCAGGAACGTCACCGCGATGGGTGCCAGGATCGCGGTGAGGAACGCGTTGAACCCAAGGGCGATGCCCGCGAAGGCGCCCGCCACCTCGTTCACCTGGAAGGCGCGTGCGGTGCCCACGCCGTGGGCGGCGAGACCGGCTGCGAAGCCGCGGGCCCTCATGTCCCGGATGCGCAGGACGTTCATCAGCGGTGTGACGAGGATGCCGCCGGTCATGCCGGTGAGCATGACGATGACGGCGGCGAGCGTCGGGTCTCCGCCCAGTGTCTGAGCGATGCCCATCGCGACGCCGGTTGTCACGGATTTCGGCGCCAGTGAGACGATGACGTCACGGGGAATACCGAAAGCTTGGCCCAACAGCAGGGCCGAGCTCAGCGCGACCACCGAACCAACAACGAGGGCTGCCAGCATCGGCGCGAGAGAGCGCAGCACCGTGGCACGATACTCATGAAGGGGAATCGCCAGTGCCACGGTGGCCGGCCCCAGCAGAAAGTGCACGAACTGGGCGCCCTCGAAATAGGTGGCGTAGGGCGTCTTCGTAAGCTCCAAGACGGCAGCGGTGAGCGCGATGGCGATGAGGACTGGGTTCGCGAGCGGATGGCGGCGAGTCGCCAGAGCAATCCGGTCGGCCACCACGTAAGCGAGCAGCGTCACGGTCAGCCACAGAAGCGGCGTCCGCGAGAGATAGACCCAAACGGCGAAGTCGCCGGTCACGGCCGCACCTTCGGCTTGGCGAGCCAGCGCGAGACTGCGACGAACGTCAAGGCCGTGGCAGCCAGAGTGGTGACTGTCGAGACCACGACCACCACCGCCAACGCGATTCCGTGCACGGCCAGAACGTCGAGGCGACCGACGATACCGGCTCCGGCCGGCACGAACATCAGCGACAGATTGGCGAGAAGCCCCTTGCCGGTACTTTCCAGGCGACCGTCCACCAGGGGGGGCGCCAACATTCGGGGGGCCAGGTGGGTGGCTCGATCCCGCATGACCAGGAACAGCAACAGCAACGCCATGCCGATCAGGGGTCCGGGCACAGGCAGGTGGCTCGACCGCGCCAGCGCCTCGCCGATGAGCTGTGCCAGGAGGATCAGAGTGAGGCTGAGAATCATCGTGGCAGCGCGCTCAACTGAGCGAGACCTGCCCTTCCGCGGCACTGCGCCGGGCCTCGCCGATGGCAGCCTCATCGAGGCCGAGAAGGCCGCCGAGACGCCAGACCAGGGCCTCCTCGAACTCGTGGACGCTACCGTCCGCTCCGGCCACAGACCAAGCCATGGCAAGGAGGCGGGCCCGCCGATCCGGCCCGACCTCGTGCCCGATCATCTCGACGAGTTGTGCCATGTCGCGGGTCTGGGCGTCGAACGCGGCGGCCCGCGCGATCAGCGCCTCAGCCTCTGCCCTGGTCTCTGTGAACCGGCCCTCGACCAGACGGCCGAGGCGCTCGGTCTCTTCGGGGGCGAGGATACCGTCGGCCCGCGCCACATGCACGAGGAGCGCGATCGCTGCCAAGCGCTCATCGGCCTCCTCAGCCGCCGTGGCATGGCTTCCGAGACCGAAGGATTCGGCGGCATAGGCACGGAGTCGGGCAATCAGGGACATGGAGATCCTTGGAACGTCGCGAATCCTTTGAGGTCGACCACCGGGCCGTCAAGCAACCGGCGGCGTCGCCAGCACGATGCCCTGGCACCGTGGCCGTGCTGCATCGCTTTTCCCCGCGCATTCCACCGCCCGCAACGCCGGTCGAAGCTTGCCATTCCACGCCACGACCGATATGACCCTCCCCCGAACGGTCCCGTTGGACATCAGCGTCCGATCCGGAACCGCGCCGCAATAGCTCAGCTGGTAGAGCACCTCATTCGTAATGAGGGGGTCGGGGGTTCGAATCCCTCTTGCGGCACCACTTTTCTCCCGTGAAAGCAATGACTTAGGAATGACGGCGCAAACCGCTGTCTGAAATTATTTATCGGTGGGCAGCACACGGGCAGCACAGTTGTGATGCCTAGAATCGGTCTCGCTGCGGCAACCAACCACAGATCCCCTCACGGCAGTCACGAGCGACTGGGCTCTCTCCCGCTCTACGGTCAAGTTGTTGCGCGCCTGCCCTAGGCGGTCGCCGCCCCTTCCCCTATCCCGCCCGGCCCGCAGCAGCAGCCGGTCATGGTCACGTTTTCGTGGTGCGAGCGTGGATTGATCTACTTAGTGTGGTCGCTCAGCAATCGATTAAGGCTCCGCAGATAAAACGAGCATTCTTTCGAGGCGGAGCGGCAAGGCTATCGAGACAATGCGCCCAATCCCGAGCGACAGCTCATCCTTGGATAGGCTGATCCGCCGCGACCAATTGGAAGCAGTGCGAAAGAGCCTGCAGCAAGCCATTCCGATCAACATAGCGCTGGGCTTCACCGGAACTCTGGTCGCGATCCAGGCCGGGCAGGGTCGAGCAGGCTGCATCTGGTTCGCAGCCTCTACCGCCGCTAACTTCCTACGCATCGGGCTATGCCGCGCCCCATGCCTCGGCTTAGCACAGACCCCCGACATGCCGCCGGACGCCGCTGCCGCAGCTGCACGCTCGGTCGACCAGCACCTACGCCTGTTCGTCGCCGCAGCGTTGTTCTCGGGCTGCGTCTGGGCGTTCCTTTCGCTGCTCTGCGGCGGGTACACGTCAGCACAGGCGTTGTTCTATCTTACGGTGACATGCGGCATCACGGCCGGAGCTGTAACACACGGCATCGCGTATGCGCGCATTCCATCGGCCTTCATCACCCTGCCTCTCCTCTCCGTCGCAGGATGCCTCCTGTACGCGGGCGGATTCGACCGGAACTGCTTGGCATTTGCAGTTCTCCTCTATCTGCTTGCACTTCTCCGAAACACGACTGCGAGCGAGACTGTGTTTTGCCAGGCAAGTCGGCTTAAGAACGAAGCCCGTGCTGTTGCCAAGGAGATGCAGACACGGGCGACCCACGACAATCTAACGGGTCTTCTGAACCGTGCTGGGTTCGTCGAGGTAGGTGAGGCTCGGCTCGCGCGAACCGATCGTCGGCTATGTCTCCTACTAGTCGACCTTGATGGCTTCAAATCGGTGAACGACGTCTACGGCCACAAGATGGGCGACCGCGTGCTGAGGGAGGTCGCAAGCCGTCTTGAAGCCGTGCTTCCGCCAGGTGGCTGCGCTGCCCGTCTCGGTGGCGACGAGTTCGCGATCCTGCACGACGCGGGCGAGACGGACGAAGCGCCTACGGATCTAGCTGCGCGTCTCATTCATGCTGTAGCCCAACCGTTCGAGAGCTTCGACGCTGGCCGGCTTGGCGCGAGCATTGGCATATGCACCGACCCAGCCGAGAGTTTGACCCAGCTTCTCAGTTATGCCGACGAGGCCCTTTACGCTGCCAAAAAGGCAGGCCAGAACCGGTTCTGCCTGTTCGGCAATCGCCTTCGAGCGCGCCTTGAGATGCGGCGAGATTGCGAGCGCGACCTCTCGCATGCCTTGGCTGAAGGCGGTCTCGAGGTCTGGTTCCAGCCGATCTATGGCGCGGGCGGCCGCACGATGACGAGCCTGGAGGCCTTGGTACGCTGGCAGCACCCAGTCCATGGCTGGATCCCGCCCGGTGATCTCATCGCGGCAGCTGCGATGGCAGGTCTGACCGAGTCGGTCCTTCGCTTCATCCTCGAACAATGCTGTGGCATGCTGCTGACACTCCAGGATCGTGGCCGGATCGATCTGTCGGTGGCCATGAACATTTCGCCGCGCGAGATGGCGCAGATCGCAGTTGATGAGATCGTACTCCAGCGCCTGCATGCCCTCGGGGTACCGCCAACGAGCTTCGAGATCGAAATCACCGAGGAAACTGCACTCGACATTGAAGCAGTACGGGACAAGCTGACCGCCGTGTCGCGGGCAGGTGTCCGTGTCACGCTCGACGACTTCGGGGCTGGCTATTCCTCGCTTGCTTCTCTCCGGCAGCTTTGTGCGGATCGGGTGAAGATCGATCGGGGTCTGGTCACTGGACTGGCCGAGTCAGACGACGCGCGCGGGCTCGTTCAGACCGTGCTGAGCCTTGGTGCTGCTCTCAACCTCGAAGTGGTAGCCGAGGGTGTCGAGACGCCGAAGGATCTCGCCGCCTTACAGGCATTGGGCTGCATCTTCATGCAGGGCTATCATTTAGGCCGACCTGCACCTGCAGCAGAGATCCTGGCGATGCTCTCGGCTGTCCGCGCTGCATGAACCCCGGCCTTGGCACCTCCGATCAGGCGTGAGCGATCGGGAGCTCGGCCACCTGGGTGGTGTAACGCGGGCTGCGCATCTCGAATTTTGTCGACCAGGTCCGATTCTCCGTCAGGCCAGCCCTCGCCGGAACCACGGCGCCCTAGCCGAAGCGCACATGAATAGCGGCAGCGCACCGATCTAGTGATGCGGCCTGCTTGCTTGGGTCCATGGCTCGCACCATTGAGGCGCCTTCCGCTCAGCCGGAAGTCGACAGCCTGGAGCCTACGGCGTGGCGTACGGGGCGCCGTAGGAGTTGGCGTTCTCGCGCACGTCGAAGCGCCCGCCGAACTCATCTTCGCTCAAGCGGGAAATCAGGTTGTCGACGCTCACCAGGTAGTCGCCCTTCGCGTAGGACGCGCCGCCAAGCTTCAGCGTCTCGGCCACGGGATCCCACCCGATGGAGCCGTCTTGTGCCCACTGATCGATCGCATGGAAATTGCCAAGCGTGCTGGAAAACCGGAGCGCCTGGGCATTCTTGCCCGTGCTCCGGTCTCTGCACCGGATGACCTGGGTGTCGGCGAAAATCCTGTTGTCGAATTCGGACGAAGCGGTCATGCGCGGCATGGATGCACCTTCAGGAATTGACGAGGCCGAACAGCTGGCCGCCGGCGCGACCCATCTTCCCCGAGCCGTTGCCGGGGATCAGGGTGACGGCCTTTTCGGCGTTGAAGCCGACGAACGTGTTGCGCGCCGAGGTTCCGGTCTCGATGATCGCGGCGCCCGCGACCGCCGCGTTCGTCGGCTTGATCCGGGAGAACCTGAAGGCGTTGTCCGTACTGTCCTCGACCAGCACGCCGACGTTGCCGCGCTGGAAGCGGTCGTAGCCTTCGGCCGAGCCCCAATCGACGGTCAGGTCTTTGCTCTGCAGGATGATCGCCGTCGTGTCGTTGTCGATGGAGATGGCGATGCCCACGTTCGCCGGGTAGTTGATGCGCTGCAGCAGAAGTGCGACGCCGCCGGCGCCCTGTGCGTTTCCGAGCCACTGCCCGACGATCGTGAACTGGCCGAATACGCCGGTCGTCGCAGCGCCGCGAGAAATGACGAGGAGGTTCGGCGAGGTGTCGCAGACACAAGCCGTCATCAGGAACCACTTGCACTCCTTCCCGACCGTGCTGTCGCCGATGTACCAGGCGAACCCGCCGGCTCCGGTGCTTTCGGTCGAGATGTACTTGGAGCCGGTGCAGGCGGTGGCGCGGATCCCGACGTTGGCGCAGCTCTCGTAGACGCTGCCGAGGTCGATGACGCAGTTCTCCTGCACGCCTGCGATGCCGTCCGGCTGCACCAGGCCGTTCCAGTTCTGTAGCGTGCCGGTGCCCGCGACCCGCAGCCACTTGAGGACGAACTGCCAGGACGTGGCGATCTGCACCGCGTCCCGGCAGGAATAGAACTTGGCGTCAATCGACCCTTCATAGGCCGCTTGCAGCACGATCCCGTGCGCGTTGGTGCTGCTCATCCCTCCGCCGACGATGTTGCAGGGGCCGATGTTGAACCCGATGATGCTCTCCGGGACCGTGGCCGCCGTCTGCTTGATGACCGGGAAGTTGCCGGCCGCGCGGATCGTCGTGGCGTCCCGGCCGGCGCAGATGACGTTGAGCCCGTGACACCCGCTGATGTCCCACGACGCGCCGAGCTGCATGATGCCGGGCGGGATGTAGACGTTGAAGCTGCTGAAGTACTTGTTCGTACGCGCCCGAATGTATCCCGAGATCGCGTTCACGGCCGCGCTGTCGTCGGAGACGCCGTCGACCTTCGCGCCGCCGGCCCACTTCGGATCGGTGACGTTGATGTGCTCGGCGACCACCCGCTTGCGGAAGTCGGCCAGGGTCTCGGCATCCGAGAAGCCCGCCGCCGGCTGCTGCGCCGTTGCCTTCGCTGCGAGCTGAGTTCCGAAGTCAACGAACTGCGAATTGACACCGGCGAACAGCGTGTCGAGACCTTCGATATCGTCGGGCTGAAAGCGAAGATCGCCGGGCGGCATGCCGAGCCGGAATCGAGACAGCGCCGAGAGCGCGTCCGGACCGACGATCCCGTTGGGCAGCTTGCCGTCGGAGCGCCGGACGTTCTTGACCGCATCGACCAGGCCGGCGATCGCGCTCGCGATGTTGTCGAGCTCGTCGTCGATACGAACCCCGGGCTGCATGCCCGTCGGACTCCCGGTCTGAAAGCCCTTGAAGCTGAAATCGCGCTCGTACTTGGTCGGATCGGGCATCAGAAGCCCTCCCGATCGCGGTGAGCAGCCTGCGCAGTCCGGCGCGATGACCCGCGACCCAATTGAGCGCCTGCGTATGCCGGCGAGGGGAGGACGGTGTCGGGTTCGGAGGAGCTGGCCATGAGCGATCGGGCTTTCGTCCGAGGAGCGATGGCCGAATTTACGAGTGCAGTGTGCGCGATAATAGATGGGGTCTATGGTCAAATATTCGCGCGTTAGTTTTCTCCTATGGCATCGATAGGGGTCAGCTTCCATGCCATCGACGCGCTTAAGCGTGCTATCTGGACGTATGCCTCGCCGGTTCTTTCTCCTCTTCTCCTTCGCGCTCGGACTTTCCGTTGCCGGCGGCGTGCTCATCCTCCTCCGGTCTCCGACGCCGGTCGAGCAGCCTCAAAACTGAGCCTCCGGGCGCGCGCTTGCCACCTGGATCAGGCATGCGCCGTCGGCAGCTCACTTACCTGCGTGGTGTAGCGCGGACTGCGCATCTCGAACTTCGTCGCCCAGGTCCGCTTCTCCGTCAGCCCAGCCCGGGCCGGCACGACGGTGCCCCGACCGAAGCGGGCATTGCAAGCATCCATGGCCGCCATCAGCGGCGCGCTGCGCTCGCGGTCGAGCTGGCCGATCAGCGCCCGCGGCGCGTCCTCGAGGAGCTTCAGGTCGGTGGTGACCACGCCGGCCTTGCTGTAGCGCCAGGGCCGGTCGCCCGGCGCCTCGCGCCAAGTGCGAGCCACGCCGTCCTGCGCTGCCTTGATCAGCGACAGCGTGTCGTTCGTGGCCTCGGGCAGCGTTACCGTCGTCGAGACGGACCGCATCGGGTCGCCGCGGTCGTGCTCGCTCGTATGATAGAAGACCGAGACGTGCGTGGTCCCAAGGCCGCCGCGCCGCAGCTTCTCGCCAAGCCGCGTCGCGTGGGTGGCCACGGCCTGTTCGAGCGTCTCGCGCTCGGTGATGCGGCGGGAGAACGAGCGGGTGACCGCGCAGCCCTTGCGCTGGGCCGGCATGAGTTCGAGCGGCAAGCAGGCCAGCCCGCGCAGCTCGTAGATGATGCGCTCTCCTACCACCGTCATGGCCTTGCGCACTGGGCGCGGGTCGAGGTCGCGTAGGTCTGCGACCGTGTCGACGCCGAGCCCGATCAGCTTGGCGAGCGAGGCCCGGCCGATGCCCCAGACCTCGGCCACCGAGATCCGGCAGAGCCAGTGGTCGTAGGCCACCGGGTCGGTCAGGTCGCACACGCCGTCGAGGTCGGGGATCGTCTTGGCGATGTGGTTGGCGAGCTTCGCCAGGGTTTTCGTGGGCCCGATGCCGACGCAGGTCGGGATACCGGTCCAGGCCCGCACCGTGGAACGGAGGTCTCGCGCGAGCGCCACCCGGTCCCGGTCGCGAACGTCCGAGAGGTCGAGGAAGCTCTCGTCGATGGAGTAGATCTCCACCGCCGGCGAGAAGTCGCGGTAGACCGCGTTCGTACGGGCGCTCATGTCGCCGTAGAGGGTGTAGTTCGAGGAGAAGACGCGCACTCCGTCGCGCCGGCACTGCTCACGGATCTTGAAGAACGGGTCGCCCATCTTGATCCCGAGCGCCTTGGCCTCGGCCGTGCGGGCGATGGCGCAGCCGTCGTTGTTCGAGAGCACGATCACCGGCACGCGGGCGAGCTTCGGATCGAACACCCGCTCGCACGAGCAGTAGAAGCTGTTGCCGTCGATCAGCGCGATAGCCCGGCTCATCGCACCAGCCCGGCGCGGGCGACGTGCCAGCGGATAGAGAAGCGGACCACGCCCCAGATCTCGCCCTCGATCAGATCCTCGACGGCGAAGGCCGGCAGGTCGGGATTGTCGAAGGCGAGGCGCGCGACGTTGCCCTCGATGACAAGGCGCTTGAGGCTCATGGTGCCGTCGACGATCGCCACGACGACGCTGCCGTTGCCGGGCTTGAGGCTGCGGTCGGCCACCGCGAGATCGCGGTCGAAGATGCCGGCGCCACGCATGCTGTCGCCCGAAATGTTCCAGGCGAAGGTGGCCGGCGGGTTCGGCGCAAGCCAGCGTGGGAGTTCCAGGGAGCCCTCCAGAAAGTCGTCGGCCGGCGACGGGAAACCGGCGCAGAGCGCGGCCCCCTGGATCGGGATGCGGACCGTGCCGGCGCTGTGTGGCGGAAGCTCCGCGATCTGCAACAGCTTCATCGGCCGGCGCCCGGACTGATCGCGCCCTCACGGATGTAGCCCCGCGAGATGAGGCGGCACTGCTGCGCTGTCTGGCGCTCGGCCTCCGCCAGATCGCCGAGCGCATCCTCGACGGCCTGCACGAGGGCGGCCCAGGCATCGCCGCGCGCCGCGCGGTGATAGGCGAGCGCGATGGTCTCCGCCTCGGTCAGGCGGATGTCCACAGGGGGTTCGTTGGGCTGGGCCTGCATTGCGCGTCCGGCTGCTGTTAGAACACAACGGGAACAAACCGCATCGCCGGGCGTGGTTCAATCGAAACGGTCAAGCCAGGAAACAGGGCGGTGGACGCCTGTGGAGTGCGGGGTAGAAACCCAATGCCGACGCGGCTTTACCGCTTCCACTGCACAGACGGGCACGATCTTGTTGTCGATCTGCGCGGCCGGCGGCTGCCGACGCTCGCTCTGGTGCGCCTTCACGCCGAGCGGGTCGCGCTCGACCTCATGGCGCATGGCGGGCACCTCGATTGGTTCGGCTGGTGGGTCGAGGTCTATGACCAGAACGGCCGAGTAGTGCTCTCCAAGGCTTTCACCAATGTCCGGATCGACCGTCCAAGTTCTCGGAACGGAGCAGAGGATGTGGCGTGACGTTCAGTAAGGACGCCGCGGAGTTGTACCGTTTGGAAGCCGTGGCTTTGAGCCTGGGCCTGAGCGAGGACGCGTTCGAATAGATTCTGCTCGCGATGGTAGCGGAGGGCCACGCGAACGGACGCATGCCGGCAGATCAGCTGTCCGAAATCAGGCGTCGCATCCACGAGCCAGCCAACCGAATCGGCACCTATGACCAGAACCAGCATGCTGAGCTTCAGCGTGCGTGATCAACCCGCGCAAGGATAGCTGCTTCTGCGTGCCTGGATCGGCGGTCGGCGATTATGCGGGCTCTGGCGGGAGAGCGGGAGCAGGGTCATAAATGAAAACGCCCGGCGCGCTGCGATGGCGTGCCGGGCAGAACTTTTCATAGCGCGTCGGTCTACTTCGTAGGCGTCTCAGTCTGAGCGACATTTATTCTGTGACTGAGCTTCACAGCATCCCATGCCGATAAAAAGCAAGCGGTAGCTATGCAGAAAGAGAAAACCGCATAAACAGGCCAGTCCTTTTTTGCGAAGTAGAAACACGAGGCCATGGCTCCCAATGCGGTAGCCACGCACGCGAGTAGGAAAATCATTTCTGTAGTCATTTGACTGCTCGCCTCTTGGATGCGGTACGATTTCGTATCGAACCTTCGGTGTTTGGTGATCTGCCGCCTAGATTTGAGACAGTCTTAGTAAATTTCTAAAATTAGATGCGCTCAGGCGATAGCAAACGCTCTTTTGACCGCATCGGGTTCGCGGTCAATCAAGGTGAGCAGCACGCGAGCGGAAGTCTCGGGCACGCGCTTGTTCTGCTCCCAATTACGCAGCGACTCCAGCTTCAGTCCGAAGCAAGCTGCGAACTCGCGTTGAGACATGCCCATCTTCTGCCG
The DNA here is from genome assembly GCF_001426045.1 of Methylobacterium sp. Leaf94. Taxonomy (NCBI): domain Bacteria; kingdom Pseudomonadati; phylum Pseudomonadota; class Alphaproteobacteria; order Hyphomicrobiales; family Methylobacteriaceae; genus Methylobacterium; species Methylobacterium sp. Leaf94. The sequence continues at coordinate 9,328 of NZ_LMRM01000032.1, read as the reverse complement.
GATAGCTCTCACGTCCACACTGGTCGGCGCCTGCCAAGGGATAAGCCGGGCAGCGGTTGTGTCGCCCTTGGTCCAGGCGATTGCCTCATCGAGACCATCAACGATCCTCTGACCGTCGTCGAACACCCTGTGCTCGTTCGCCATCACCACTCTCCTGTTTTTGTTCATTTTTATGCTCTCCGACCGGCGTAGCGATCGGCCTCCGACCTAGAGCAAGCGAGTTCGCTGATCAGGAACTCAACCTTCCGGTCGATCTCTTTCATGCGGGCCGCGCTCAGTTGAACGACATGGCCCTTCGGATAAACTGCCAGCAAGAGGAGCGGCATGTTAAGATCCCGAAAATAGTAAATTACCCTTGCACCACCACGCTTTCCGGAGCCCTTAGCTCGCCAACGGATCTTGCGGAGTCCAGAGGTTCCAGGGATACGAACGCCCGATTCTGGGTTGGCCGCGATGTAGTTCAGAAATCCCGAGAACTCTTCTGGAGTGAAGGTGCTGTCTGCCTCTTTCCGAAAGCTGCGTACCCTCAGAAACTCAATCGGATGCCCCTCGGCCTGAAACTCAATCACCTCAAATAGGCCAGTCATAATGGTCATCTCTCAGCCGGGGTTTGCGACGACCCCGGCTTGAGCATGCGCAATCACCGTGGGCTGAATCTCCTGGTAGGCCAATGGCCGACCCTTGTCAACGCATAGTCGGCCATTGGCCTACTAGCGAGCTTGCTGTCTGACACCGCAGAAATAGACACGCCGCGGATCGCTCCGGGCGGGTGAAGGTCGAGTAGGGGTCCCTAGGAGAGGGAGGCCGATTTGTAGCAGGTCAGGCGGCGGTCGCTTGCTTCGTTTGGGGGATCTGGTCGGCGCATCCGTCTTCTGAACCTAGCTGTACGAAAGCCTCCACTGGCGTATCGGGCCTTACCTCCTCGCTCCAGCCCATTCGATTGCCGTCCAGTCTGCTTGAACAACGGCGTTTACAGAGCCTGGCGTCGCCCTGGGGCTTAAGGCGCCGGGCATTTGCATGTTCAGCCAGGTGCTCGCCAGCGCCGCAGGCTCCACCGGCTCGTAGGCTTGCCGAGGGGCAGCCACTCCAGTTCTTTCGGATGGCCCTCCAGCAGATCTCGCGCCGGCTTGGGATTGTCCCCTGGGATGATCTCGACGTGGATGCGGCGGGGTTCAGTCCGGTGGGCGGATCGCTGCTCGGGCAATAGCCAAAGGCCGGCGAAGACGAACAGGCAGACTAGCGCGATGATGATCGCGCGCCAGTTCGGAGCCTCCTGGATCATCAGCACGACGAGGCCGCCAACGGCGAAGGCCGATGCAAAGCTTCTGTTCGTGATCCGATCAGACGTCATACGTCAGGGTCGAGCCGATCCGTCGCGATCCCATGAAACAAAACACTCAACTTGTCCGCACCAGGAACCTGCTCAACAGCCTGAAGTTCTCGAGGCCGCGAAGGGCCCCCCGCAGCCAATTGCAAGGCGTCCCGCTTCGGGTGCCGTTGCCGTACACAGATCTGGGCGGTCGAGGTGTGGTAGAGCCTCCGGATGCGTTCCTGGCCCCTCCTCGTCCTGCTGCTCGCCACGCCCGCGGTCGCCGACCCGATCGTCGGCCAGGCCTCGGTGATCGATGGCGACACGCTCGAGGTCCGCGGGACGCGCATCCGTCTGCATGGCATCGACGCGCCCGAGAGCGGGCAGCTCTGCAAGGACGCCGCCGGCAAGGACTACCGCTGCGGGCAGACGGCAGCGCTCGCTCTTTCGGACCACATCGGCAAAGGCTTGGTGACGTGCGATCCGCGCGACACCGACCGCTACGGCCGGGTCGTCGCCGTCTGCCGGGCCGACGCCGAGGATCTGAACGCCTGGATGGTCCGTCAGGGCCACGCCATCGCCTACCGGCGCTATGCCGAGGACTATGCCAACGCCGAGCTCACGGCCAAGGCGCTCCGGCAAGGCATCTGGGCCGGCACGTTCCAGGAGCCGTCCGAGTGGCGCCGGGAGAAGCGCGCCGGCGGCGAGCACAAGCGGCCCGAGACTGTCACGTCGCCGAGCAAGGCGAGCGGCTGCAACATCAAGGGCAACATCTCGGCCGGCGGCGAGCGAATCTATCACCTGCCCGGCTCGCGCGACTACGAGCGCACCCGCATTAACGACCGCGCTGGCGAGCGCATGTTCTGCTCCGAAGACGAGGCGAAAGCGGCGGGCTGGCGTGCTGCGCGTGGCTGACCGGAGCGCCTAACAGCACTTTTTGAGTTAGCTCACACTGACCGTCGGCTAGCTACCCTGCGTCGAATTCCATAGCAGCGCATGCGGTATCTTCTTTGCTGATCCGGCGAGGCAACCCCATCGCTTGTCTCACTGGGGAACAAGCGAAGCCTCACCGGCCAGGATCGGCACAATGTCCATTCTGACAGCACCAGAGACAGTGGAGCTGACTGGCGAAGCCCGTCGGCGAGCGATCGCAATCGCCAATGCAAATTGGTTTCGCGCCGTGGCGTGCAAAGCCCTTCGGGATGGCGGCCCAAAAGCCGAGCTGCGAGCGACCAACGCACGAGCCGCGGCGCGGATCGTGATTAAGCACGCAAGGCGCGACGCCCTTGTCAGTCGCATCACGGCCGCTGCTATGGCTGGAACCCCGACACATTTCACCAAAGAAGGCAGACGGCTTTTACAGAGCTGAGCAGCCGACCGCAGGGACGTGAATGCCGGACCCGCGGTACCGAGGCTTGCGAGAAGGCGTAGCTGGCTGGCTGGCGCGCCTCGCGGGGCTGAACAGGAGCCTGCATAGACTGAGGGTTAGTAGCGACCCGGCAGGTTCGCACGTATCTCAGGCGTGAGGTCGTTGATGAAGCGCAGGACTGAGTACCCGCTCGGTCGAGTGTAGCCCCCGAGCGGACCGCATTGCCCACTAAAATAGTGAAAAACGCCGCGATGCATCCAATCTGAGAAAATCAGGATTGATTTTTGTGTGGTTTCACGCCTTAGACAGATAAGACATCTGTACAAGGAAAATCAAAGATGGATGACGCTAGGTCTAATGTGCCTACTGACCTCATTGAGCTGACCGCCGACATCGTGTCGGCCTACGTCTCGAACAACTCGATCCCAGTGAGCGAACTGGCCAACCTACTCGCCTCAGTGCACACTGCAGTGAGCAATCTTGCTACAGGCGGCACAAAGAAGGCTGCTGAAGACGCCGTTGAGAAGCCGACGCCGGCTCAGATTAAGAAGTCGATTACACCGGATGCGCTGATCAGCTTCGAGGACGGCAAGCCCTACAAGACGCTGCGTCGGCACCTGACGCTTCGTGGGCTCACCCCCGAGGCATATCGGGCAAAGCACGGCCTTTCTGCCGACTACCCGATGACTTCAGCGAGCTACTCTGCACAACGGTCGGAGCTTGCTCGTAGCCTGGGCCTCGGGCAGCAGCGGAAGGGTCAGATCAAGGCTGCAGCTAAGGCCACAGCGGTGGAGGAGACAGTTTCCGAAGCTGCTGCCGAGACGAAGCCGAAGCGGGCTGCACGTCCGCGCAAGGCTGTCGCAGGTAAGTAGAGCAACGTGAGGCGGGGGCATTGGTGCTGCCGCCTCCTGCCCAGCCAAGGTCAGCACACCCGCATCGGCATGCGGCCAGATCGGCAGTTAGGCCGCTGCCGAGAGGCCGGAGGAGCTTGGCGCCTCCAGCGACCGAACGCAGTTGCGGCCGGCTGATTTCGCAGCGTAGAGCGCGCGATCAGCCCGCTCGATCGTGCGATCGATGTCCTCGTCGGATTTCTCCGCCTCGGCCATGCCGATGCTGATCGTCGCCTTAAGACAGGCCCCTTCCGGCTCGAATACGTTGTCGGCGACCGTCTGGCGGATGCGTTCGGCGAAGATCGCTGCTCCCTGCAGGTCGGTTTCCCGAAGCAGAACCACGAATTCTTCGCCGCCGAACCGGGCGACCTTATCGGTGGTCCGGATCGCCTCGCTGATGATCAGGCCAACCTGGCGGATGACTTCGTCGCCTGACGCGTGGCCATGAAGATCGTTGACGCGCTTGAAGTGATCGATGTCGATCATCAGGACGCAGATCGCCCGGCGATAACGCTTGAAGTAGCTCATCGCGTCCTTCGCCAGAGGCATGAACGCACGCCGGTTCAGCAGGCCCGTAAGGGCGTCTGTGTCGGCCAGCAGCTGCATGGCGTGGAGATCAGCTCCAAGGCGTCTCACGCGGTCTTCAGCGACGTGTACCGCGTTCGACGCCTCAGCCTCGATGTGGCGCGCATCCGCTTCCGCCGTGCCAATGCGCCTGAGCAGAGACCGGACGGAAGCCGACAATTGCAGAACCTCGGGGGAGCCATGCACGCGGTGGGTCATCCGTGCATTCGGCTCGCGACCCACGCGGTCGACAGCTTCTGTCAGTTGCGACAGAGGACGGCTCAGCCGTGCCGCCACCGACCGTATACCCAACATCCCGACCAGGGCTGCGCCAAGCCCGAGCAGGGTGATGAGGACGGCCAAATGATTGGCCCCCGCAAGCGCTGTATTGATGGGCTGCAGAGCGACGACGATCCAGCCTAGACCCACATAGTCGCCCCGTCCGCGGGTCGATGTCGCCGTTGCAATCCGATCACCTTCCGGGCGGAGAGCAAAGAAAGACCCGGCGGCAAGTGCTTCGGCCGTGAAGGGGGTTGCTCCAAGATCCGGCCCAAGGAGAACACGACCTGCTTGATCAATGACGATGATATCCTCCCTCAGATCTGCTCTTCGGGACGACAGCACCTCACGCCGGACAACATCAGCCCAGCGCCAGCTGAGGTGAACCCCGAGAACGCCGATGATCTGACCGGATGCATCACTGACCGGTGCAGCCAGATCCACGAACCGGAAGGGGGTTCCGTCCGCTTGTGGCTTCAGCAGTGACTGCAGCAGGACGGCGGCGTGCACGTCCTCGACAGCAGCGTGTTTGATGCCGTTCTGAAACCAGGGACGCTGGCCGACATTTGCCCCTTCGAGAACACCGCCCGTAGCAGCGCGCACGCGCCCTTCGCGATCCGCAAACCCGATCCAGGCATAATCCGGGAGCGTCCCCTGCATCCGGTCAAGGACCTTGCGAAGGCTGCCGGTATTCTCGAGCCAATGCGGCTGCAGCGCCTCGAGAGCTGCGACATTGCGAATTTCGCGTAACCGTTCGGCCATGTCTTGATCGAGCCGGTCAGCCACCGAGCGCGCCACCTGTAGAAGGTTGCTCTGGGCCATCTCCGTCGCTTGCCTGCTCGCCAGGAGAGCCGAGCCTACCGCGGTCACCCCGATCACGGCGAGAGCAATCGCACCAGCGAGCAGGCTGATTTGGCGCCTCAACAAAATCCCGTCAGCAAACTGCGTGAACGTCATGACCTATCCTCGATGGCGAGGATCGTGCCTTGCAGAGCATGCGATCACGTAAAGTTTATGAGTTAACGCGCTCTGAATAAAAACATTCGACGAATTAGTAAGTGTCTGAGCAATATCGCCACGATCTGGCGATATGTCGATCAAGACACCCAAACTGAGGAATTATGAGGCGAAGGTCTCCGCAAGTTACGAGGTTGGCCTTGTGAGCTGCGCGCGAGCAGGAGGTCTTGCGATAGGCGTTCACTAAGGATGCCAACTGGGCGGTAAACCTCGTTTCCATTGTCCGGAGTGCCGAGGCCCCGCGCCGGCGTGGCAGCGGGGCCTCGGATATTAGCTGCAGTTGAGGGGTCAGGCAGCCTTCTTGCGGCCCCCGGCCGGCGACTGCTCGTCCTCACTGCGATCAGCGATCCGACCAAGGCCAATCGACTTCGCAAGCTCGGAACGACGCGCAGCGTATTCCGGGGCGACCATTGGGTAGTCAGCCGACAGGCCGAAGCGAGCCCGGTAGCTCTGCGGATCCAGTCCGTGGGTGCTGAGGTGTCTCTTCAAGGTCTTGTAGGTCTTGCCGTCCAAGAAACTGATGATGCCCTCCGGCGTCACCGACTTGCGGATCTGAGCTGTCGTCGGCTTTTCGACTTCAGGCTCCGCCGTGACTTTGGCAGCGCCGGTAGCCAAGCCGCTGAGGGCTCCGTAGACGTTCCGGATCAGGTCCGGCAGATCGGAAGGACGAACAGGATTGTTCGACACATATGCAGCGACAATGTCGCCGGTCAGATCGAGAAAATCAGTCGATTGGGTATCTAAGTTCTCAGCCATAATGCTCTTTGATTTTTGCGCCCCCGCGCTGGGCATATCGATGATCTAAGACCAGCAATCAAGCGAAGGCATCCACTTTTGCCCAATTACATGCCTGACGTGCATTCACAGGCTAGATCGCCCCGGCGAAGTTTTCAGCCCCTCGACAACTAAGCGGCTAGCGGGTCGTTGGCTTTGGCTGCTCCTCCGAGCCACGCCATAACGGCATCGAGCGTGCCGAAGGTGTGGTCAACCTTGCTGGAAGGATATGGCCGTCTGATCAGCGGTGGATCGTCCGGCAGCTTAGCGTGCCATACGGGTGCATCGCCGCCAGTCGCGATCTCGCGAGCCACGCCGCCTATGATCTTGCCGTTGAGAACAAGATCGTAGCTACAGGACGCAAGGCGTTGCAGACTGCAGGTTATCCTCATGTACTCACGCCGGCGTCTTGACCTCGCCGACCGTCGAGCCGAACAGGCCCGGTGCTCTCATTAGCGCGTACCGCGCTGAACCGCAGTCACCTTCAGGCGCTCCTGTTCGTCGTGGGCCTCGTCAAGCAACCAGAATGCCGTAGTCGCGCGCGCCGAAGGTGGTCTGCAGCTCCCCGGCGCTTGGCCGAGTAGATCGCCGGGTTGCAGTCCTCCAGGCGCCGGGCAACGAGCTCCGGGTTTTGAACCACCTCACCGCGCAACCGCGAGATCGCACCGCTTTGGATCTACGCCGACTTCCGTCGGAAGTAGGTCGCCAGGAGATCGATGCCCGCGATCGTCGGCGAGAGCTGGCCGCGGTGGACGCTGCAAAACCGGCCGGAGTTGGAAGCGGCAGATAGCGCGGCGTTGTGCCCTACTCGCATGCCCTGCGCCGTCCCCGAGGAGCCGGACCGCCGGGTCCGCGTCGCGATTTTCGCGCCGGCGAGTTGCTTCTTACTCAAGAGATACAAAGCCAGAGGCGTGACTAACGGGCTATGGCCTCGTACGACTAAACACGTTGGCAATCCCTAGGCTCTGCAGATCGTATGACCATCGTTCCCACCCTGCACTTCAACACTGATGGTCTTGCTCCGACGGATGCCTTTGCGGCATGGCGGGATCTGATGGCGCCGATCATTCGGGTCGAGCAGAGTGAAGGTGCCGCGCCACCGCGTGGCAATCTCTCCTGCACGATGCTCGGCGACATACTCGCCAGCCGGATGGTTTTTACACCGCAACGTATGATTCGAGACCGCCGTCACGCAGCGGTGACGCCAGACCATCTGACCTTCATGCTTTACGTCTCTGGGGGACTGACGGGCGAGATCGCCGGCTGCACGGTGATGCAGCAACGGAACAGGGTGATGGCCGCCGACATGGGCCGAGAACTCGATGCGCGAGGCGCGCGCTCAAGCGCGATCGGACTGACGGTGCCGCGTCGGCTCCTGGCGGATGTCGATATCGAGCGCATCCCGATGTTTTTCGACCAGGAGCGAAACAGGCTGCTACTCGCACGCCTTTACGCGCTGTATCGGCATCTCCCCTCGACACGGATTGAGGAAGCCGCGGAGGTCGCGGCCGAGCTGACCGGGTTCGTCCGTCGCCTTCTCGATGGCTCCTCGGCGTCGGACGTCCTGCGAGGTCGGGAACTCGACGCAGGCGTCGTGGAGATGGCCGAACGCCTGATCGACCTGAACCTGCCCTCATCGAGGCTCTCGCCCGAGTGGCTCGCCGAACGTTTGGGGACGTCACGGACGTCGCTCTATCGCGCGTTCGAGCAAACTGGCGGGGTCATGCACCGCGTCTGGGAGAAGCGGCTGGAGGCGATCCGGACAGCGCTCGAGGATCCGCTTGAGACCCGGTCGATCACGCGCCTGGCGAACGAGCTCGGATTTAAAACTTTGGCCCACCTCAGCCGAAGTTTTCGGAGCCGCTACGGGGTGGCGCCTCGGGAATGGCGCCACACCCGTGTCGGCTACTCAGCTCTAACGTTCGAGAGATCCCCGGTTCAGGCCCACCACTGGTACGAACACCTGGGACAGCGCTGACGCTTCAGCAAAGCCTACACTTGAAAAATGAAAGCTTGGCAGCAATCTGCCGACTGGTGCTTGCCCCGTGCTTTGTGCTTCTGCTTATGGCAGTTATTCGTAATGAGTGCTTTCCAGTATGATACAATATCTGCACGCGCTCTCGGTGCCGCACGTGATCTAAAAGCAAATTTAAATATTGTTGCGCACCGAACTTTTTGGTCTCTCAGAGCTATATAAAGGGATCACTTATTTCGGACAAATAAAATGTGGTATCTCTACGGCTTCGTCCTGCTCGCAGGCGTCGCCAACGCCGTTCAGGCTGGTCAGAACGGGGCTTTGTCGAAAGGCCTCGCGCAGTCGCTGACCGCTGGCCTCGTTGTTGTGGCAGGTACAGCCACCTGTATTTTGGTCGTTGGCCTGCTTACGGGGCGACTGACGTGGCCCTCTCTCGACCAAGCGGTTCAAATGCCCTGGTGGGCTTGGTTCGGCGGCCTCATGGGTGGCGGGATCATCCTTGCCCAGTTCTTCATCGCTCGGCAGATTGGCGCCGCCGCCTTCCTTGGAATGTTCGTCACGGCCGGCGTCGTCACTTCGATCCTACTGGACCATTTTGGCTGGGTTGGCTTCGAACAACACCGAGCGGGCTTAGGCCGCATTGTCGGCGCCCTCTTGATGATCGGCGGTGTCGCGCTCATTGGTCTCTGCTGATCCCGGGAACGGGTTAGGGTCTGTCGTCGCCTGAACGGATTGGTTTGGCTTTCGTTTTCGTCTCTCTGATGCAGGAGGGACGATGCTGAGCGACGCGCAGTGGTCTGAACTGGAGCCCCTGGTGGAGGCCTGCCGGCCCAAGGCCAAGACGCCCCCACAGGATCTTCGGCGCACGATCTCAGCCATTCTCTGGCGGCATCAGAACGGGGCCAAGTGGCGGGCTATTCCGGAGGATCTGGGTCCCTGGTGGCGCGCTGCGCAGATCTTCATCCGCTGGTCCCGTGCCGGCGTCTGGGAGCGACTGCTTGGCCTCGTGCAGGAGCGGGGCGTCCAACTCGGGATGGTGTTCCTGGACGGCACGAACATGCGAGCGCACCAAAAGGCGGCGGGAGCTGCCAAAAGGGGGGATCTGGGCCCGAGCGAGATGCTCGTGAAGCTCTTGGCCGCTCACGTGGCGG
>NZ_LMRM01000031.1:0-23699 GCF_001426045.1 Methylobacterium sp. Leaf94 | reverse complement strand
TCGATCACTGCTGCGATGCCTGGAACAAAATCATCGCCCAACCCTGGCGCCTCATGTCCATCGGACTGCGCCGATGGGCCCATGCGTTCTGATCAGTGAGGATTGGTATAACGGCAGTTCTGCCGGCTTACTGGAATGTCCGCCCATGCAACTCCCCTTTTTGCTATCGGGTTAACGGTTCCGCAGCAGAGGCCTTAGCAAGCTGCTCTCGCAGCGCCTTCATCTCAGCAAAGCGCACCGAAACGTCGCGGAGGACGGAGACCATGCCAGTCATGGATCCATGTCCATCCTTGAGTGGAACAATGGTGAACTCTAGGGAGATTTGCCGGCCATCCTTGCAGATACCAGGAACGGACAGGAGCGCGCCCTCTCCGTAGCGGCTCTCGCCCGTTGCCATGGTTTTTCGGTAGCCATCCCGTAGCCATCCCAATGACGCTTGCGGAGCCGCTCGGGCGTGATGATGTCGAGCGATTGGCCAATAGCTTCGACCTCCGTGTAACCAAAGATCCGTTCAGCACCCGGGTTCCAGACCCTGATGATACCCTCACTATCGGACGCGATCACAGCATCAGCGGCGGCAGCAATGATAGCGTTGGCAACGGTTTGGGTGAAACCCATACGGCTTTCTCCTTGGGCGTGGACAAACTCAACATTCGCGCTCGCCCATTCAGGCCGCCTGACGCGGCTCCTCAGCTAGCTCATCCGCAGGCCCGAAGAACTCGAATCGGATACGCTCGGCCGGCACACCTTTTCTTTGAAGCCCGTTCACCAAGGCGCTGAGGAACGGCTTGGGGCCGCAGAGATAGTAAGTCGCCGTCTGGTGAGGGGTCTTGCTGACCAGCCATTCGGGGGTGATGACCCCCGCCTCGTCGTAGTGCTCTCCCAAACGATCGTTGCTGTCCGGCTGCATGTAGAAGGTGCTTAGTTGGATCTTCTCGTTTTCACCGGCCAAACCACGAGCATGGTCTCGCATCGCATGGACACGCCCATTCATCGCGCCGTGCACGTACCAAGTGCTACGCTCTGGCGCCGTTGCAACAATCGTCTCCAGCATGCTCATCATCGGCGTTAGGCCGACCCCGCCACTGACGAGAACGACCGGATCCGCGGTCTGTTGGTCGAGGAAGAAATCGCCTGCTGGTGGTGCAGCGTGTAGAACCGTGCCGACGACGGCGTTGTCATGCAGCCAGTTCGACACGACGCCGGCCGGCTCGTTCGGCCGAGTCTCGCGCTTCACCGTGATGCGGTAGGCGCGATCGTTCGGCGCGCAGGAAATGGAGTAGTTGCGCTTGAGCACTCCGTGATCGGACAGATTGAGCTTGAAGCCCAAGTATTGTCCGGGCTGATGACGCAGGATGGGAGCGCCATCGGCTGGCACGAGCACGAACGATCGAATGGTCTCGCTTTCAGACGAAACGCTCTCCACCACGAAGGGGCGCCAGCCGTTCCAGCCTCCAGGCTTGGTGGCGAGGTCACGGTAGATCGTAGCCTCACGACCGATCAGGATCTCAGCCAGGAACCAGTAAGCCTCGCCCCAAGCTGCACAGATCTCTGGTGTTGCTGCATCTCCGAGGATATCGGCGATGGCCGCAAGCAGCGCATCCGCCACGTAGGGATAGTGCTCTGGTAAGATCGTGAGAGCGACATGCTTTTGAGCAATGCGCTCCACGGCACCCGACAGCGCACCGAGATTGTCGATATTTCGCGCGTACGCCAGGACACTCTGTGCCAATGCCTTTGGCTGCGATCCGGTCTCGCCGTGATGCGACTGGTTGAAGAGGTCGCGCATCTCCACATTCTTGAACAGGCGCTCGTACATGCGCCGTGTGATCTCCAATCCATGCACCTCAAGTGCCGGAACGGTCGCTTTGACGAGGGTGATGGTGGCAGGCGTGAGCGGAGTTGGCATGCGAAGCTCTCAAAGGTTCATCCGACATAGACCTTATACCCTGCCTGGCCTGAAAGGTGCAAGCGGTTTATATCTTTGATCTCTCACTGGAGCCCCCATGCGCCTCACCCGCTACACGGACTACTCTCTGCGTACGTTGATCTATCTCGGGCTGCACGAACCGCAGCTAAGTTCGATCGCCGAGATTGCACGCGCCTACGGCATATCCGAGAGCCACTTGACCAAGGTTGTTCACCAGCTCGGCCGTGCAGGGCTTGTGCGAACGAGTCGTGGTCGTGGGGGCGGTCTGCGCCTCGGCAAATCGGCCGCGGAAATCACGGTTGGCTCTGTGGTTCGTCAGACCGAAGAGGATCTTGCACTGGTCGAGTGCTTTGCAGGTGGAGCTTGCGCGATCACCGCTCCCTGTCGCCTTAGGCGCGTATTAGGTGAGGCACTTGCGGCCTTCCTTGCCGTGCTGGATCACTACACGCTTGCCGACCTGATCGGTGACAATTCAGGTGCGGAGATTGCAGCGCTTCTTGGGCTGTCACCTCACCAGCCCGAACCCCAGATTAGTTCACAGTGAATAACGAGAGAGGCTTATTGCACTATTGTAGTAATTAAAATTTCAAATCGATTAAAGCATCGTCAAGGCAAAAGTTACCGCAGCTAGGTGATGTAAATTCCCGCATAAATTAGTAATAGGGTCGCGCTTATCATGGACGTTGCCCCCTTCCATTTCGCCAGTTTTGGAGCGCGTCTCACAGCATCGTTGATAAGCCATCCCAGGAGTGTGACGAGTGTTGCCGCGGTAAGTCCGCCTTCCTCGTAGATTATGGTATTTGCGAACAGATAAGAGCTGACGCCGAGTGTGATTCGAGCATCCTTAGTGACAACACTTCCCCACTCGCCCCTAAACAAATCTAAGAAGCTAAAAAATCCTAAAATCGCACACGCCGTCAACAGCACGAGCATCATAGCGGCTCGGAAGTCGATGGATAACGGAGGGACCATTCCTGATGAGGAAGACCTCTCACCAACGCTGATATGTTGAAAAGGCTAGGGCAAACCTGACTGAGAGAAGCAGCCGCGCTTTCTGCCACCGCTAGGGCTGACGCGGCCTGCCTTGGTATTAGGCATACTGCATACCAATGTTGCATTCCGAGCGCTTCGTCGCTAGAAGGTTCACACCACGTCTACCTTAGAGGTCTCTGGGTGCCAAGATCCTCGGTTCGACCCGCCTCTGCCTCTGGCACTCCGCCGCTTGAGCACCAATCCTCCGCTCGCTCCAACGGACTTTGGGCACGTGCGGCTGACGTATCCTTTCCGTTCGGTGGATCTCAATCCTTCTCGAGACCGAGTGAGCTCTCGCATGCCTGATCCCGCCACCTCTCCTCCACAGGTAGGCCGTATCTTCGGTCTTCGCATTTTTCGGCCGATCCTTGCGGGCGCCACGCTTCGCGAGCGTCTCGTCGCTTGCGTAGGAGCTTTGATAGGCATCGCGCTCACCGGCTTGATCTGCGGCCTGTTCTTCGGGGAGGGACCGCACATCCCGCTGATCGTGGCACCGATGGGTGCCTCAGCGGTTCTGGTTTTTGCCGTGCCCGCCAGTCCGCTCGCCCAACCCTGGCCGGTCATCGGTGGCAATACCATCTCAGCGCTCATGGGTGTGCTCGCCGCCCACCTCATCGCAGATCCGGTCATCGCGATCGGCGTGGGGGTCTCGCTAGCTATCGCGGCGATGTCGGTGACGCGGTCACTTCACCCGCCCGGCGGCGCCGCTGCCTTAACGGCTCTCATCGGCGGTCCGGCGGTCACTTCGGCCGGCTTCACGTTTCCCTTGTTCCCTGTCTGCATCAACTCGTTGATCCTGGTCGCCCTCGGCGTACTGTTTCACAAGATTTCTCGCCGCAATTATCCGCACGTTGCCGTCCCGATTCCAGTAAACACGCACGGGACGGCCGATCTGCCTGCATCGATCCGCGTCGGGTTTACGCCGGACGACGTGGATGCCGCTTTGGCCGAGCTCAACGAAGCATTGGATATTGACCGCTCTGATCTCGACAGGCTCTTGCGCCAAGTCGAACATCACGCCCTCGTTCGAACGCAAGGTGATCTGACCTGCCGCGATGTAATGTCACGTGATGTAATCACGATCAGCCTAGATGAAACCATCGATCACGCGCGCGAGCTTCTGCTCACGCACAACATCAGAACGATCCCGGTTGTCGACGCCGGGGGACAGCTGAAAGGAACGCTGGGACTGCGTGAACTGGCTCGCCAGGATACGGGCAGCATTGTGGAAGCCATGTCAGCAGCAAGAACGGCGGATCCTGCCGCTCCCGCTGTAAGCCTCGTTCCGACCCTCAGCGATGGACGCACCCACGCGATCGTCTTGACCTCGGCGGATCGTAAAGTTCTCGGCATCATCACGCAGACAGATCTTCTCGCGACACTCGCTCGTTCTGCGTCCACGAAGTCACTCGTACCTTTATCCTGACGGGTCGTTCAAACGGACCCGGTATCGAGCTTTCCAAGCGCTCGAACCAAAGCAGGCTCCATCGTACGAAGTTCCTCGAGATGCGCCGCCGTCAGCTCGGCCAGAATCGACTCCGCGCGTGGAGTGAGGGCGAGTTCCATGCGACGCGCGTCGTGAGCACTTCGTGTCTTGGTCAGCAAGGACGCCTCGACCATCCGAGATACCAGCTCGGCCGCGGTGTGGGGCGCGATCAGTAATCGATCCGCAAGGACGCCGACACTCGGCGCTTCTGAACCCACGTGCCCCGCGATGGCGAGCATGGCTTGGTGCTGCTGATGCGGAAGCCCTGCCTGCTGCGCGGCCGCCTCGCTGAACGCGAGGAAGCGCCGCAGCTGATACCGAAAGGCGGCGATAGCCGCGTACTGCTCGCTCGACAATCCCTTCGAGAACGACGCCTTCTGCTCCATGTTGGTCCCCTCTGCCGAAGGCGTCTGGACTATATCGTCATACGATATATATCTACGCCTACGTCGGATAGGATAGACATGCAGCAGGACACGCCGAGCGCAATCGACGAGATACGCCTCGAAGAGAGACGGGGTGCGGAGCGACGGCTCGGAGGACTTGCGCTTCGCGCGAAGCGGCCCCTCGGCGATTTCACCACCGACCGGCGCGTCCTGATCCTGGTGGCGATGTCGCTCGTCGTCGGCACCGGCGGAGCGCTGGCGGCCTGGCTGCTCGTCCAGCTGATCACGCTCGTGACGAACCTGGCCTGGTTCGGCCGCCTCGACACGATGCCGGTCTCCATGGCCGCCGCGGCGCGGACCCCCTGGATGGTGCTCGTGCCCGTCCTGGGCGGGCTCGTGATCGGGGCGATGGCGCGCTTCGGCTCGGAGAAGATCCGCGGGCACGGCATCCCGGAAGCCATCGAGGCGATCCTCATCGGCGGGAGCCGCATGTCGGCGAAGGTCGCCGTGCTCAAGCCGATCTCCTCCGCGATCTCGATCGGCAGCGGCGGGCCGTTCGGTGCGGAAGGGCCGATCATCATGACGGGCGGTGCCATCGGCTCCCTGTTCGCACAGTTCTTCCACCTGAGCGCGGCGGAGCGCAAGACGCTCCTCGTGGCCGGCGCCGCGGCCGGGATGACCGCGATCTTCGGGACACCGATCGCGGCCGTGCTCCTGGCCGTCGAGCTGCTGCTGTTCGAGTGGCGCCCGCGCAGCTTCATCCCGGTGGCCGCCGCCGCCATCACGGCCACCTGCTGGCGCCCGCTGCTCTTCGGAGCCGGGCCGCTGTTCCCGTTCTCGGCCGATCCGGCCCTGCCCTGGTGGGGCCTGATCGCCTGCGCGGGACTGGGCATTCTCGCCGGACTGCAGTCGGGCCTCCTGACGAAACTCCTCTACGTCCTGGAGGACGCCTTCGAGCGCCTGCCCATCCATTGGATGTGGTGGCCGGCGATCGGCGGGCTCTTCGTCGGGCTGGGCGGCTTGATCGAACCCCGTGCGCTCGGCGTCGGCTACGACGTGATCGGCGATCTCCTGACCGGCGATCTCGCCGCCCGGGCCGTCCTAACGATCCTGGCCGTCAAGGCCGCGATCTGGCTGGTGGCCCTCTCGTCCGGCACGTCCGGAGGCGTGCTGGCACCCCTGCTCATCCTCGGCGGTGCCCTCGGCTGGGTCGTCGGTCTCGCCCTGCCCGGTACACCCGGCTTTTGGGCATTGCTGGGCATGGCCGCCATGCTGGGCGGCACCATGCGCGCGCCCCTGACCGGGGCGCTCTTCGCGGTGGAACTCACCGGCGACGTTCACATCCTGGCCCCGTTGCTGGCCGCCACCGTCGCGGCCTACGCGGTGACCGTGCTGCTGCTGAAGCGCTCGATCCTGACGGAGAAGATCGCCCGGCGCGGGCAGCACGTGACGCGCGAGTACGGGCTCGATCCCTACGAGCTGACGCGCGTGGGCGCGGTCATGACCCGCACGGTCGATGTGTTCGATGCGGAGCGGTCGATCGCCGACACCATGCGGGCGATCGAGACCGGGCCGCATCACGCCTACCCGGTCGTCGACGGGCAGGGACGCCCGGTGGGCCTGGTCACCCGCGGCGATGCCCTGCGCTGGACGGCGGAGGGCGGGCATGCCGGGCAGCGCCTCGGGGAGCGGGTCTCCGATGCCGCCCTGGCCGTCGTTCATCCGGAGGATGTCGTCGCCCGCGCCCTCGACATCATGATGGCTGCCGCGCAGGGCCGGGTTCCGGTAACGGATGCGGCGAGCGGCGCCCTGGTGGGCCTGCTCACCCGCAAGGATCTTCTGCAGGTCCGTGCCACGGTCGTTCAGTCCGAGCGGGAGCGCCGGGCCTTCCTCGGCCATCGCACTCTTCGGCACGCGAAGACCCGATACGCGCGAAAGCGTGCGCAAGCCGCAGCGCGGCCTGATAACTAAGTGCTCGCCACCACTTTATTTGCAGTTCTCGTTACGGGCTCGATACCTGGTCCAGTCTGCAGGCATGCGGTGAGATAGAAGTTAGTCTAGCTTTGTTTGGAGATCCCGATGTTATGGGTCACACGCCTTTTCGATGATGCTGATTGGACCGACATCCGCGCAACATTCGAGGACCAGTTCGAGGCGTTTGGCCGTCCACGGGACATGATGCTCGTGGCTGCCTGCTTAGGCGATGGAAGGCACCGCCTCTGCATTGGCGTACCAGAACCCGAGCTCTTGGCTACCTACTATGGCTTTGACCCGGTACTTCGCGCCCGCCTGCCGCCAGCACCAACCTTTCTGGTTGGGCACCAGGAAGTCTTTCAAGCCATGTTCCAATGTGGTGGCTGACATGATCGCGCGCATCGTGCACAGTAAAGGACTTCGTACGAATACAAGCTGGACAGCCCACCAACGCGCTGCTCTATCGGCGGATCACCACATCGGCACATGGGACTGACTGGCGAAAACGATCGCCTAAAAATTTTTCCGCCGTCGGCGCAGTCGTACCTACACGCCCCATTTAGCGAACGCGCTGACATTTAATCCAGCGTTGAGACCTAATCAGCCATGCTTGCGGACGCATAGGTGAGACACGTTTACTGTGTTCTAAATTTAGCGAGATAAAACTTGGAGTGCATCCGCTATGCAGGCTCCTCACGCCTACAACGTTTTCCGGCGTAAGCAGCAATCAGCGCTGCGATGCGCTGTGCCTCAGGATCAGCCTGTGCCGACCTTCCTTCATGGCGGGGATTGGGAATTCGGAGGCACGATCAAGGGTCATGAGCCAACACCTGCCGGCTTCCGGCCAGAGGCTGCAAGCGACGCGGTGCGACTGAACGGCTTCTATCTATATCACGCGCTGCGAGCACAATGACCGCAACACCAACATTTCTTCATAGCCACCTAGACTGCGGATGGGTCCGTGTCGTGGAGAACGCGCTCGTTCAGCGGTAGCACCATACGAAAGCTCATACCGCTCGATGCGAAAGTGAAGCTCACCTGTGCCTTCAGATTGTGGGACAACATCTCCTGTAGGACCACTGTGCCAAAGCCACGACGAGATGGGGCTTGATCGTGCAGGACAACGCCACTCTCAACCCAATCGAACACAAGTTGGAGGCCTCCGAACTGCTCCTCAATCTGCCATGTCACCGCTAAGCGGCCTGACGGACTTGCCAAAGCTCCAAACTTGAGTGCGTTCGTTGCCAACTCATGCAGCGCCAACGCCAGTGGTTCAGCCGCTCGCAGATGCAGCCGTACTTCTGGACCTTCAACGCGCGCGCGCCCGTCCTGATAGGCGTGAACACTTGTGAGTTCGTCGGTTACGAGGTGGCCGAAATCAACCCCGGCCGTGGCGTTCTGAATGATGACGTTCTGCACCCGCGCTAGGGCAGCTAAGCGCCCGTCAAGATGCGCGGCATAGTCCTCCAAGTTCTCGCTGAGTTCGGCCGATCGCCGGGCAATGAGCCGTGTTGTTGCCAGGGTGCCACGCACCCGGTGCTGCAATTCAGCCAGCAAAGCCGCTTGCGCCTGAACGCTCAAGTCAGATCCCATCGTCATCGAAGCTCCAGGGTACTCTTGGGCCAAACCCATTTTAGGAGAGCTCAGGTTCGCCGGCGTCGAAGTCACGGCCTTCATAGTTAAGGTGCAGGTAGTTCGGGCTGAACAGCGAGGCGGCCTGCAGTGCGGCGAAGTCCGGGATCTGCAAATATCTACCTTTCAGCATGATCAGCCCAGTCCTGCGCAGTTCCTGCACCGTACGATTGGTATGTACGTTTGAGAGCCCGAGAACCTCGCCGAGCTCCCCTTGTGTCAGAGGCAAAGCATAGGAGTTCCCTTGCGTTAAGCCGATACCGCGCAGGCGCACAAACAGCTCGCACAGCAGATGGCCAAGTCGCTCGGTTGCGGTACGTTGGCCCAAGCTTACCGTCAATTCACGCTGGATCGCTGCGGTAACCAACGCGTTCCAGCACAAAGCCTTCCTAATGCGCGGATGTTCCTCCATGATTTGACCGAGCATAGGACGTGTAATTTCGGCTACGTTCACGGGCGAAAGCGCTGCGACGGAGTGGTCCATCTCACGCAAGGAATAAACGTGCTCATCGCACAAGTCGCCCGGCACAAAGAGCGAAATAACCTGGCGTCGGCCGTCATCGAGCTGCTTATAGCGGCAGGCCCAACCTTCCAAAATAAGGTTGATATGTAAAGGCGCGTCGCCCTCGCTGATGATGTCGGTTCGTGCTCCGAACCTGCGTTGCGCGCTGGCCGCGTTCTTCAGTGCCTGCTTGTCGCTAGCGGAGAGCTTGGTGAACTGCTCAAGCTTGCGGATCAGATGATGAGGCATGTGACCCTTTGCGAAGCGCGGACAGGGAGGATATCGACCAAAAACTTTAGGGTTTCTACCGGTGAGACATCCTGAAGCTGCTCTCGTTAGGCCAGAAGACTCTAGCGCGGTCCAGACCTGTTCTCCCTGTCAGCCAAAGAGCGCGCCGATGATCTGCGCGGCGTCGACTGGTTTTTCGAAATGACGCACACCTGCATAGCAGGCCGGAAGCGCGGACTTCTCGTATCCGGTGGTGAACACGAATGGCATACCACGGATCTGCAGAGCGTCAGCCACGGGATAGCTCAGCCCATCGTGTAGGTTAATGTCGAGCACCACTGCCTCGAGATCGGTTGTGGCCGCAATCAACTCCAGGGCCTCTTCAATGCTCGGCACAGGCCCCAGCACCTCAGCTCCGACTTCCTCGAACGAGCGCTGCATGTCCTGCGCGATGAAGTAGTCGTCCTCGACGATCAGCACACGACGACCAGCCAATGGATTTGCTGCAGAGGTCATCGGCGCCGCGCCTTTGCACCCTCGGTGAGTGGGAGGTCGATGGAGCAACGCAGCTCCGTCTCTCCCAGCACGTAGCTGGTTCGAGCTTTGAGAGCATAGGGTAGCGCTTTCTCGATCAGCTCACGCCCATAACCATTCCGGATCGCGCTGCCCTCCTGGAGCCCGCTTATGCCCTCCTCCAACCACAGCAAGGACAGCCAAGGCTCTCCGCAATCTCCCCTATAAGTGTCCCAGCCTACCCAGAGCTCCCCCTGTGCGCTGGCCAAAGCCCCGTATTTGCGGGCATTGGTGGCCAACTCGTGCAGAGCCAATGCAAGCGTCTGCACACTAGCCTTGCGAAGTTTCACGGACGGACCTTCAAGCGTTACACGTCCGTGCATGCCGGCTCCGAGGGCGTCGAGTTCTGTCTGGATCAGCACCTGCAGGGTGATTGGCTCTTGATCCGAACGGGAGAGGAGACCCTGAACACGGGAGAGCGCGGCGAGCCGATCGTAGAACGGCTCACGAAACTGCTCGGTTGGGCCTGTCTGGGCCATCGTTTGCTGCGCAATTGCACGCACGACCGTGATGAGGTTGCGGGTGCGGTGCTGCAGCTCGTCGACCATTACGGCTTGCCGTTGCTGCGACTCATGCAGCTCCTGAATGTCGGTGACAGCTCCATAACACTGCGTGATCTGCCCTGCCGCATTACGAATGGGCTCAGCGCGGTCCAGGAACCAGCGGTATGCGCCATCGTTGCCGCGGATGCGGTACTCACAACTATACGGCTGCCCCTGTTTCATCGCTGATCGGAAGGCCGTGAGCGGCCGCTCGCGTTCGTCAGGGTGAATCACTTCCTGCCAACCATAGCCAAGGGCATCGGCTTCAGCTTGACCGGTGTAGGCATACCAGCGCTCGCTAAACCAACTAGCACGCCCTGAGGCGTCACCGCTCCAGAGGAAGCCGGGCACGAGGTTAGCCACAGCCCGAAATCGCTCCTCATTAAGCTGCAGCGCCGTTCCTGTTCGCTCAGCCCTCACACGCCGGAGCTCCATCTGAGCCATGGCTTGGCGCGCAAGCACCCCGAGGCTGTTAGCCTGCGCATCGGTGAGGCCGTCGGGCCGGGGATGGGTGTCGATCACACAGAGTGTGCCAAGTGCCACGCCTTCTGGCGTCTCAAGTGGCGCTCCAGCGTAGAAGCGTATGTGGGGCTCGCCCGCTACAAGGGGATTGTCGCGGGTTCTCGGATCGAGAGCCAGATCTGGGATGATGAGGAGTCCAGTCTGCATGAGAGCATGGCGGCAGACAGACTGCTCCAGAGGCGTCTGCGGACAGCCGAAACCGTGGCTTGCCTTGAACCACTGTCGGTCAGCCGCAACGAGGCTGATCAACGCAACAGGCGTCTCGCAGATCTGTGAGGCGAGGTGCGCAAGGTCGTCGAAGGCTGGCTCAGGGTCAGTGTCGAGGATGGCATAACGATCAAGTGCGATCAGGCGCCCGACTTCACCTTGGTCTGGTACACTCTGCCTTAACATGGGCGTTCTTCCAGAGCAGCTGCTTAGATCATACGCCAACCTGCACGGCCTTCATATAGGCCTTGAGACAAAGCTACGACGCGGCTCCATGTCCCCGCTGGGTACCGACCGACACCCGATTCCGAACGGGACCGCCAGCTTCGCAAGCCCGGAGTCCCAATGGCGCTTGCTCAAGCACGTCACATCAAAAACGACAGCACTTACCGAAAAAAGACATTGTGAATTACAAAGCGAAACAAGTTACCGAAATGACACCTGCTGGACAAGCGTTATATGACGTATTTAAGCTTTTCTAGAGCCTCCCCGCCTGGCACGCTCGTCTCGATTAGCTCGAATAACCGTCGCACCGCCTCGAACGGACAAAAAGCATTACCGCCGCGGCTAATCATAGGCAGCAAGATCAGTCCTCTACAGCTGTTTCAGGCCTATCGCTGCCGCGAGCAGTCTCATCGTGCCACCGATACTTCTCATCTTCGTAGCTGATCACCGTGTCTTTGTCGGGCGCGCGCTGCTCAGCAGCTGCACGTTCAGCGGCAACATGAGCATCACTACGGGTTGGGAACGTCTCGGAGAACACATCCGCAACCTTATAAGCCCAGCCTCCATCGTGCTCGACGACCTGGTACGTGACACGTGTCATAGCAGACCCTCGCTTCAGTATGAGGTTGAGCAGCACTTTGCTCTTCCAGTCCCGAGAGACGCAATCCCGTGCCCCGGAGTGATCACAGCATGGTCCGAACCATCTGCGCAAAGTGGCACTGATCAGCACTGCCAAGTGGTCCTCACGCCCCCATGCATCCACGCCCATGTTCGTCACCCGCTACAGATCAAAAAAAGCGAGGCAGAATACAAAATCCAGGCGCCAAAACACGGTTGCGCGCAATCAGCAATCGCATACTACAATCTAGCACGAGCGTATGAATAACATCTGATAATAACAGCATCACCACACAGGTTCTGCATAGTTCCGCTTGTCAATCAGTCTTTGATGTGAAAGGAAAGCCTTAGCCGGATGCGACAGCGAAGTCGCGGATGGAGGCACCCAATGTTCTTCGACGAGTACGAGTTCTCGCCGCCTGATCCCGGCTGGAACTATGAGCCTACGCGTGCCGACCTGCTGCAGAAGATTGCAGCTCCTGTCTACACCACCGATGCCGATGGTTGGCTAACTTACTACAACGATGCAGCCGCCGAGCTGTGGGGTCGCCGTCCGGTCCTTGGTGAAGAGCGCTGGTGCGGCGCCTGGCGCATCTATGACACTGACGGCACAGCACTGCGTCGTGAGAACTGGCCGCTAGCGGTCGCTTTCCGGCAGGGTCGTGCAGTGCGAGGTCTGCAAGTGCTGCTCGAACAACCCGGTGGCACGCGCGTACCGGTCATGCCGCATCCGACGCCGTTGCGTGACCGTTTCGGGAAGGTGGTGGCGGGCTCAAACGTCCTTGTAAGGATCACGCACCTGTCACACCGACGCCTTGCAGGAGCTCCTCCGCATAACAGAGAGCTACCAGAGACTTTTAAGCTGACGAGGGCCTCCACGCATGGCAGCGATCAGGCGCGAAACCACGCTGTACGAGACACGGTCTGAGGTGCAGCGGATGGATAGGAGCCACTCAGCTGTGGCGCAGGAGTTTGTAGAGATTCTGACACAACGTGCGCAGCGCAGTGGGATCTGCCCAGCGCGAAAGTTGCGCGTACACCATAAGCACTTCGATCAGATGGCCACGTTGCTTCCGGACCTGCACCTCCAGGCTGTTCTGGCTGAACTTGACCACCAGTCGGCAATACTGGAGCTGGATCTCGGATCAGAGCTCCAGCATCCGGTGAGCGCTTGATCTAGCTCGATGAGCGGGTAGGGCAGGGGCACCTGAGCAGCAGGTAGCACAGAGCTAGCGCAGCGCATCAGAGACGCTTGCGCGATCAATGACTTAGCCACGCTCGCGCGCAGATCATAATCCTTGTGTCGGCGGTTCAAATCCGTCCCTCGCTACCAACAATTCCAAGCACTTAGCTTGAAAGCCCTGGCCAGGACGCCGGGGCTTTTTCGTTGCCGGGGCGGAACTGGGGGGGCACCCTGGGGGTCCGACCACCGTGTCCCGGTCCAGGCAGCCGCCCCGGTGCGGCTCGCGGCCGCTCCCCGGTTTGTCCACAGGCCAGACTGCTACTGGTCACGTGTCCCGTTCCAGGCCACGCCGCGGATCAGTCCTTGCCCCGCTCCTGGTAGGTCTCGACGAGGAACGTCGCGATGGCGCCAGCCGCGTTGACCGCGAGGCTCGCGTGCCGGGGCGACGGCCGGACCCGGGGACGCTCCTCCGTCGGCGGGTCGTCGGCATGCGCGTCCGAGAACCGGTTTCGCAAGGTGCCGAGGCCGTTCACCAGGTTCATGGCGCCGCCGAGGATGGCCCTGATCGGCTCCTCCCGGTGCTGGTCCGGGGCGAGCTTCAGCCCGCGGGCGACGGCGCCGTACAGCTTCGGCAGGTCGTCCTTCGGGGCATAGGCGATCCCGAGCCCGTCGAGGATGTGCTTGCATACCGCCTCCAGCAGCGTGCGCGCGACCGTGATGGCGCCCTCGGGATCGGCGGTCCGGCGCGCCAGGGCCTTGGTCCAGACTGCATGTACGCCGTCGGCGTCGAACGAGGCGAGCGCGTCCCCTACGACGGCGTCCCCAGGAGCCCGGTTGCGCCCTTCGAGGTGGTCCATGACCGGTGCGAAGGCATCTCGGATGTAGGTCCGCCGCTCCTCGTACCGGTCAAGCCGAGGCTTGATGTGGGACCAGAACGCCCCGAGATCCCGGCAGGTCCGGACGAACTCAGGAAGCATCGGCTTGAGCTCGCCGTCGGCGAGGACCTCCCGGCGCAGGTACTCGTAGGCGTGTCCGTCGGGCGAGCCCCCGGTCGCCCGCGAGATGAGGATCCCCTCCATCATCGCGACCTGCTCGATGCGGGTCTCGGGTATGTCGTCCATTGGGTCCCCCAGTCTTGGGCCCGGGCTATCGTCGTGCCGCGAGGGGTGCACGTGCGCACTCACCATCTCTCCACCGCCGATGGATACCGTGACGGAGGTTGCCGGGCACTCAACGACCCTGTCGTCCCCTTACCAGGGGGTTAATCCACACCCCCCGACATTCTGAGATCCATTTTGCCAATCTCGAATTCGGCACGGGCACGGTGCCCTCCATTGGCTCGGGTGATCCCCGGGCCTCAACATGGAGGAGCACATCATGGAGAGGTACCAGGCCCGGCGACAAGCATGGGATCTGCTGACGGGCATCTACCAGGAGATGTCGCGATTCCACACACCAGAGGCGCGTGAGCTCCTGCCGTTGCTACCGGCTGCCCGCGAGCATCTCCTAAGTGGAGGTGAGAAGCCATGGCCGTTGCAGCATCCGGATGCTGTCGCCTACGACGACGAGGCCTGGAACGAGCTGCATCGTATCGTCGAGCCACTCGGGCTTCGGTCTTGGGACCCCCTCATTCGCGAGTGTGAGGACTACGTCGGCCGTGAGTTCACGCGGTCGAAGGAAGGCACATGGTGGAACACGGGAACATACCGTGCAGCTCACACAGCAGCCGCCTACGCCGCCGAAAAACTCTACGCGCACCTCGGTGTCGAGTGGCCCCCCGTCGGGATGGACCCGCCGCCGGGGACGCTCCCCGAGGGGTATCCCGAGGACGACGAGCAGCCCCGGTTCGCGTAGGCCCGCATCAGGTCCTCGTAGGACCGGACGCCCCGGCCCCAGACGAGGGGCTCCCGCATCGCGGCCGGTAACCTCGGCGCGGCGATGCGGACCGTCCGGGGCGGCTTCGGGGTCACCCTTCGCACGGGGGTTCCTCCCGGGGCGGCGTGGAGAACATCACCCGCGGGCGGAACAGGTTGACCCGCACGCCGTCGGCGCCAACGTCCACCCCGCCGACGAGGTACGGCCCCTCCAAGGGCACGTCACCCGGTTCTATGTGGATTGCTCGATTCATCTACGGGAACCCACTTGACGGAAAGGGCGCCGTCGATAATGTTTTGCATAACGCTAAGTCGCGGCGCCTCCAGCAATGGAGGGCAGACCTGCCAGCTTCGCACGAATGCCTGCTTGGGCTTCGGAAAGTCTCCTCCAGCGATGGAGGGCAACCCCGGCGGTCTGACTATTTTGTACGCAGAAGGTTCTCCTCCCGCCTGCGGGAGGGCAAACAAGGCCCCGGCATCGTGCCGGGGCCTTCTTCGTTTCGAGAGTGCGCGCTATGCCGGGGTATGCGCGTCGTCCTCTGCCCCGTTCCCAATCATCCCGATGCCGTCGGCCTCGTCGACGGCCTGCCCCTGACCTATGAGGGGCGCGTACCGCATGTCGGCGGCCGCCCCGTCGAGCACGCCGACATCGCCGAGGATCTCGCCGCCGCGGTCGAAGCCGCCGCGACCGTGCTCTGGGGCGGCGACCACACGAACAGCCTTGCCCGGGTGTCCGATCTCAACAGGAGGACCGTGACCCGCGACCGGTATGAGCGGAATGGCTTGCCAACGTGGTTGCTCCGCCTGCTCGGACGCGCCGCGGCGACGACGACCCCGCGGGCGACGGGCCACATGCTCCTCGCCGCATGCGAGCTCGTCGACCGGGGGCCGTACTCCAAGGGCAGCGTCGTCATGCGCACGTCGCCGGCGGACCGCGACGACCTCGGCGTTGTAGCCCGCCGCGACGTGGACGAAGCCCTGGCGCTGATCCTCGGCGCCCGAGACGCACGCGAGCGGCCAGTCGATAAAAATGAGGGGACCTGAATCGCCTCGCGTTAGGAATTCGTTGACGAGTTCTTAAGGAACCCCCGATAGGGTCCGCATACGTGCCCAAGGCTTTCGCCTGTGGCCGGTGGAAGGACACCCCGATGACTAGCAACGCCCGCCTCGGGCGCGCCACGGACCTGCGCGCGCTCCTGCTCGGTGAGGAGCCCTACGGCGGCTCTCCCCAGCGAGACATCTACGCTCTCCTCGCAGCGCAATACCGACCGCTTCTAACCGGCGACCGCGCCGATCTTCTGCTCGATTGCGGCGGCAACCGCGAATGGGCGGCGGTCATCCTCTCTATCTGGCACACGGTCTCCGACCGGCTGGGCCGCCAGGGGAAGTACGCCGACAAGTGGCTGGTGATCAGGCTGACTACCGCATGGCGCGAGGTCGCGCGGATGCTCGACCTGCGCCCTGCCACCGAGATCGACTTGTCCTACTCCGCCGGTGACACCGAGGAGGACGAGCTCCGCGACCGCCTCATCTGTCACCTCACGCGCTTCGGGCAGCCCGACGCCATCGCGGCGCTGCGCCCCATCGTGTGGCGGCACGCCCGGTCTTACGGGCCCGGCGAGGAGCGCCTGCTCTACGCCGCCATCGGGTCGCAAGTCACCGAGGGTGAGGTCTGGCGCCACGGCACGTGGGAAGCCAACGGGCCCTACCTCGATATCGTCGCCGATTGGGCGAAGGCCGGCGCGCAGGCGCTCCGGGGCCTGCCGGTCCAGGCGGCGGTCGCGGCTACGCAGCCCCCGCGTTCGGTCCCCTCGCACGTCCAGGCCATCCTGGATGCCCGGCAGGGCCCGGTCGACGACGGACCGAGCCTGATGGTGCTGGCGTCGACCGACCACCTGCCGGGGACAAAGGCCAGCTCCGACCGACCGAGCTCGGCCTCCACGCCCAAGGCTGAGTGGTCTCCCTTCGCCGGCCGGCGCTGGCCGCTCGTCCGCGTTGGGGACCTCACAGCGGCGCGGGCCGAGCTCGTTTCCGAGTTCCCGTATGCCGAGGGAATCGTCGATGCCGTCCTTCGCGACCTCGCGGGGCGGCCACACGTCCATGTGCGTCCGGTCCTGCTCGTCGGCCCCCCGGGCTCCGGCAAGACCCGGTTGGCGCGGCGGATCGCCGAGGTCTTGGGGCTTGGTTACCAGGTCTACAACGCGTCAGGGGCAGCGGACGCCAGCTTCCTCTCGACGAGCAGGCAGTGGTCTACAGGGCGCGCCTCGGTACCCATGCAGATGCTGAAGCGGCTTGGCTCGGCGGCTGGTCTCATCGTCATCGACGAGATCGACAAGGTGGGAACGGGCACGACCAACGGCTCGCTCCTGGATGGGCTCCTGCCGCTGTTGACGGACGATGCGCGGCGGTTCTTCGACACCTACGTCGAGGCCGAGGTCGATCTCAGCGGCGTCTCCTACATCGCGACGGCGAATGACGTCACCGGCCTTCGCCGGTCCCATCCCGCCCTCGTCGACAGGTTCCGCGTCTACGAGATGCCGTCGCCCCGGCGAGAGGACCTTCCCGTGCTGCTGCGCGGCGTCATGCGGGAGATCCGGCAGGAGCGCGGCCAAGACGAGAATTGGCTGGCCGACCTCGACGGCGAGGAGGCCGAGCTCGTCGAGGCCCACTTCACCGAGGGAGGCAGCGTCCGTGTCGTGCGGCGCCTCGTCGAAACCGTTCTGGCGGGCCGCGAGGCCCTGGCGACCCGGATGTGATGGAGGCGAACATGACGACCACGCATGCCCCCATCTTCGAGGCCTCCAGGCATTCTCTGCGAGGCCATCGCGTCGCCGGCACGGTTGACTACCGCATCGGTCCCGCGGTGGACGCCTACCTCGGGCACATTGCCCGGTGCGTGGCCGACAGGGAGGTGACGCTCTCGGAGGGCCTCGTACTGGCCAACGCCGCTGTGAAACTGGCGACGCGCTGCGTCCCCTTGCCAGAGGCGCGCATGGAGCCCCGGGCCGATTCGGCGCCGGCTCCGCCCGTCCCGGCGCAGGCCTTCCCCTCACGGGCAGACACGCTGGTCCGCGACGTCGATGGCGGCGGCGGTTCGTGGCGCCGCCCCCGCGAGCCGGTGGCGAGGCCGCGATGCCCGACGTGTACCGGAACCTGAACACGGCCTGCTGGAGCATCCGCGAGCGCGGCCGCGTCGTCGGGCACGCGGTCGCGCTCACGCTCCGGGACGTCCGGTTCGTCGTCTCGGCCGCCGGGTGCGCCCGCATCCGGGCCCGCCGCCAGCGCGAGGTAGTCGCCTGCGCGCGGGGCGTTCTCGTCGAATCCGCGGCGGTCCCGGCCGGCGCGCAGCGGGTCCGCTTCGACCCCTACCTCGCCTCCGCCTTCACCCTTCCGGACGGCTCTCCCATCGCTGCGGCCGCCCTCGTTGTGTTCCTCGCCGACGGCTCGTGCTGGGCCGCCCCCCCATGCCTCGGAGTGTCCCCATGCGTAGCCTCGTCGTCCTCGCGCTGATCAGCGCGGCCGCCCCCGCCGTCGCCGATGATGGCCCGTGGTCGGCCTCTTCCTGGTACCTCGGCACGACCGAGCGCCACGGTGACACCGTGCTGACGACTGCAATGTACGTCTCGCGCGGGCCAGGCCACGACGTCGTGGATCTCCACTGCACCCGGCAGGACCTCCGCACGAAGGCGGTCGCCCGGCGCCGAGGCCGGGCCGCCGCGCAGATGGCGCAGGGGCTGTGGTGCGGGGACGGGCAGGCCCTCGGCCGGTGGTGCGTCGACCTGCGCGAGGGCGCGCGCCTGACGTGGTACGGGCCGACGCCGTGCGCCTCGGGGCCGGCGCAGTTCGGCACCGGTGACTGACCAACGAAGAAGGCCGGCCCCGAGGAGGGAGCCGGCCCGAAACGTAGCGATGCGCGCTTGGCTACGGATTAGGATGCGATGTCGAACAGGGTCGGATTCGGCGCCTCGCCGGTCTTGAGCAGGTGCCGCTGCCAAGCCATAGCAAGCTGCTGCAGGCCCCACGGAGTGACGTAGGTCCGCGACCGGGCCTTCTCGTCGACGATGCGGAATTCTCCTGGAAGATCCCCAGCGTGACGAAGGCCGCCTTCGGCATGAGTTCGCGGTCCTGATAGAAGAGGAGACCGCGCTTGAGCCAATCGACGAACCCCTGCGGCGGGGCCCCGATGGCCCGGGCCGCGTTGTGCAGGTCGTAGAGCCCGTCCGCATCGGCGAACTCGTCATAGAACTCGGCCTTGGGGCGCACCGCGGCGACCTTGGCTTCGGCGTCCTCGACTCGCTCCTTCACGACGACGAGTTCCTGTCGAACCTCGGCAGCTTCGGCACGCGCTTCGAGGAGTTGGCCCGTGAAGTGGATGAGGTAGGCCCTCATGGCCGCGGGGTCCGTGGGGTTGAAGGCCGGCACGGCTGCCCGGCGACGGATCTCGTCCTCCATCGCGTTAAAGGCGGCGATGTAGTCCAACTTCCAGGCCATGGCCTTTGCGCCGGTGAAGCCCATCGCCAGGATCGTGAACCCGTCGCGGTCCATGAGGCTGCACCGCTCGTCCTTGGCGCCGCCGTTGGGCATAGCGCGGGGCGCCGATGAAAACGCAAAATTGCGTTCACATCCTGGGCGGTCGAGATGAGCAGATCGATGGACCGGAGCACGTTTCTGTGACGCTTCCCGAACCGGGCGACGACGTCGCGGCTGTCGGCGAGCGAGCGCCCGTCGACCTCGGAGATGATGGAGCGCACTGCGGCGCCGGCTGAGGGGACCAGGGCGGCGCTCATCAGTGCATGCCCCGGCGGCCTATCGCGGCGACGGCTGCCGCGCGGCGATGACGGACGATGGGCCACCGCAGCCAGAACCTCTTTGGCAGGTAGGCGCACTGCTCCGATTCCGTCATGGCGCGGAACGCCTCCAACGCGGCTCGGATCCCCACTCCGGCGTGACAATCTTTGGATGGGGCGTTGCAGAGTACATCGGATGGCCCAGGGCGGCTCTGATGCTAACCGGACCATAACTGAGGTCGAGGTTGGAATGGACGGTCCTAAGGCCTTCCCGTGGTCGGTAGTCTTCGAATGCCGGGACGGAGACTATGAGAGCTATCCCTAGTCCCGGCGGAGGATCGGCCATCCCATTCTAGCGTGACAAAGAAAGTTCAACCTGAGGGCGGTTTTGCCTCTGCAAGGGCTGGTTTTATGCCGACAGATACGTAACCTTGTTCGGGAGATTATCGTTTCGGCTCAGGTGCCCCGTGTCCGCTAACCCAGGCCTGTTCGATCACGTCGGCGACGCCGCAAGGCGCTTCACGGTCCGGCGCGTGCGCGAGACCGGCGCCCCGCTCGACCCCGCCGAGATCCGCGCTTTCCTAGTCGCGACCGCCGAGGCCTACGTCGCCGAGGGGCACACGGGCGTCGACGAGGCTATGCTGGCCGACGTCCTGCCTCGCGTGCAGAGGTTCTGCCTCGCGATGCAGGTGCATGCCGGGACGCGGACCGCTTCGAACGAGCGGCTTTTCTGCACGGTCGAGCCGCAGGTGAAAGCTTGGACCGTGGCGCACCGTCGGGCCACGCATGCCGCGGTGGATGCGGTGGCGCTGAGGGCTGCCGTACGGGCCCTCGTCGATGCCTATCGCGCCGTCCCAGGGCAGGCGCACGATGACGACGGCCACGCTGAACTCGTCGAGCGGTGGGTCGGGTGGTACTCCAAGATGACGGCTGTCCGGGTCGAGGGGACGCGGAAGCCAGGCGCGACGCATCGGGCCCGGCAGGAGGCCGATTTTGAGGTTTACATGGTCCTGGCGTGGGAGCGGGAGGTCGCCGAGCGCGAAGGACGGGCGCCCCGGTCACTGTCCATCGACGACATCACCGACGCCCTGAAGTGGAGCGGGATGAAGCGGAGCCAGGTCCGCGGCGCCCTGGAACGCCTGCGCGGACGGCCGGAGCGGCAGGCCCACATCGACGCCTTGACCGGCACCGCCCGCGACCTCGTCGAAGTCCTGGAGACGTCCGGCCTTCCGAAGAACCGCCTTAGCGTCTTGCGCACTGATGCCTTGGCGGAGAAGCTGTGGCCGTCGACGACGGTGGCCGCCACCCGGCGCAAGCAGCGGCAGCGGCTCCGAGCAGCCGTGGCGGAGATCACCGCGGCCCCCATCGACCTGCACGTCGTAGTCCTCGGCGAGGTGACGCTGGTGGGCCGCGGGCGCCGTCTGCCGGAAGGCCCCGAGGAGTTCGCCGCCGAGCTCGTCCGTCAGGGCAAGACACGTCAGATTCCGGCAGGAATCCTCGCCCGCCGTCAGGGGGACTGGGGCACCCCTGAGGGGCAGCAGGCGCAGTCCCTGTGCCGCGTCGTCGCCTCCCACGCCAGCGACGAGGACATCTTCCGGGTGTTGTCGCAGTCGGGCCTGCCGGAGGCTGCCGAGGACTTCCTACGGGTGAGCCAACACTACGGTGACCTCTGCCACCGGGACACGCTGGGCTGGTGCTCGGAGGTCGAGGAGCGGTCCGAGGGGGCCTTCGCCGGCATCATCTCCTCGCCATCGGACCAGGCCGGTGCCGGCGTCGAGCGCATCCGCGCCCTTGTCCAGCGGGCCCGCCAGGACGGCCTGGGAGCAGCCTGGGGCGAGTACATCTCCGAGGCGACGACCTACGCCTGCCGGCTGAGCCGGGCCGAGGCGGCACCGGCCCGCGAGCGCATTCGGCGCATCGGCGTCGCCTTGGCGCAGGCTCCGACGCCGGAGGCCTGGGAGGCGGTCATGCTCCTCTCCGTCGCCTCAGGTCGTCCCGGGCGCCGCGCCCGCTCCCTCTCCCTCCCGACCGAGCGTCGTCGTCCCGGTCGGGCAGCCGCTCCCAAGACCGAGACGAAGGCCGTGACTGCATCCCCGCAGAAGGCCGAGTTTCATCCGCGTCACTACGGGCGCACCGAGATCCCCGGCTGGCTCGCCGACGAGCTCGTATGCCACTGGCACATCAGCAGCCTGAGGCCCGAGCTGCACGCCCTGCGCTGCGCCTACGCCGGCATCACGCTGGAGGAGGCGGCCGCCCTCGATACGGCCCTGCCGTTCCAGGACAGCGCCGCGGCGGCCCGGGCAGGCCTGCGCACAATACTGAAGACCTGGGGCGGAGTCGTCTCCGAGGCGGATGCCGTCCTGGAACACGCGCTCCACCAGGCCGTCATCGCCGTCGACGTCGCCCTGCGGGACCGCGGCGACGAGGCCCTCGTCTACGCCAATGTCGTGGTGAGCCGCATCGAGCAGGGCCTCGGCACCGTGGAGCGCTGCGCCTCCCTCAGGGCCGACCTCGCCAACTTGGCCGATCAGTGGGCGTGGGCTCTGGCCCAGCTCGACGCTAAGGCCGCCACCGCCGCCTGAGCCACACCCCTCGGGGGTTTTCCGTTGCAGGGGACGGCGGCCCGCTAGACGGTCCATGCAGCCCGCCCTCGCCATCGCCTACATCGACGCTCTGCCGGCATCGCGTCATGGCGTCCGACACTCGTCGTCTCCCTCCATTCCCCATCCCGGCCCATGACGCGCCCATGGGGTGACCCATGGCTGCCCATGGCCTTCCAGGACCGCGAGGCCATGGCGCCATGGGCACGGGCATGGGCGCCATGGTGACACGGGTAGGCATGCCGCGCGCCGCCATGGGCCATGCCCGTCCCATCACCCTGCCCATGCCGTCCCATGTCGTCTCCATGGTGGAGGGCATCAGGTCCCATGGGGAAGCTCATGGGGCAGGCATGGGTAAAGCCATGGGGCAGGCATGGGCAGGGCCATGGGGCAGGCATGGGCCACACGCATACTCATCCATTGTCATGCCGGCCTTAGGTGGAGCCTTGCTCGGGCCATCGTGGCATGGACAGCAGAGCAGCCGTCGAGCCCGTCGTCAGGCTCAGGCCATCCTCCGCAAGGCCGTGTTCGTTCATGCGCAGTATGTAGTCAGACACGTCGCAGTAATGTCAGGACATCCTGACATCGGCCGTTGGATCTGCCAGTTTGACGAGGCGCTGCATGTCAGCGAACTCTGACACGCCACTCTGCTTGGAACGGGGGACCGCCCGATGATAGTTCTCGTGGCTGTCAGGAAATCCTGACTACTGCCAGCTCGTGACTGAAAAATTCGTGGACTTTGCTGTCAGAGAACTCAGACAGCGCCGTCAGCGTCCGATACTTCGCTATGGCAAGAAGGTGTAAAAAGGCGCGTTAACACTGGCTCCGCTTTAGGAGAATCATAAAGAGGTGGATTACTCACGGCTAAAGCATATTGAAGCCCTTCAGCTTGCCGCTCGGCTATCCTGCGTAGACGTTCGACATGCCTAATGGGGGGAGCGCCTCTAAACCGCATAGTATTCGGATCTGTGTCTTCCCAGCGTCGCAATTGTTTTTGATCAATCCCAAGCTCAATCGCCGCGCGCCCGTGCCAAGTTGTTCCCCAAATGGCCGTAGCCAAAATTCGCATCTGAACGATGGTTGGCAGGCACGGCCGTAGCAGCAAAGGAGAATAGTATTGGCTTACCCGTATTGGCCCAAAATACGCCTGCTGGTTGAAGTCGTCTGCATCTTCGTCGGCATCGACGATCGATTCTTTCTTCACCCATCGTAACCCTCCCATCCAGTCAACCATATTGAGTTGGCCTGGGAGATATTCAGTTTGCACTCGTGCCCTGCTAGGCTTCTTCGCCATCTGTCCGACGTCAGCACCTGTGAGACAGATTGAGGGTCTTCACGAACGGAGGATGGCTGGTTCATCGTAGCCCCTGAGGAGCGAAGATGAAGCAGACATCCGGA
>NZ_LMRM01000030.1:0-26730 GCF_001426045.1 Methylobacterium sp. Leaf94 | reverse complement strand
ACTGTCGAGGCGCACCAGGAGGGCGACCAGGACCAGGAGCGGGGCGACCAGGAACAGGGCCAGGGCGGCCAGGGTCTGGTCCAGGGCGGGGCGGAGGGCCGCCAGGCTGGGACGGGCAAGGCCGGGGTGGGCAAGGCCGGGACGGGATGGGGTCAGCGCGGTCGTGGTGGTGCCGACGGGAAGGCCCTTCCGAGCAGAAGTGGTGTCCATCGTGACAGTGCCCTCAGAATAAGCAGACATCGATTCCCATCAGCCCGTGGCGCTGAAGCGAAACAGGCCATTGAAGCGAAACAGGCGGTGGGATGGGGTCAGCGCGGTCGTGGTGGTGCCGACGGGAAGGCCCTTCCGAGCAGAAGTGGTGTCCATCGTGACAGTGCCCTCAGAATAAGCAGACATCGATTCCCATCAGCCCGTGGCGCTGAAGCGAAACGGGACAAATCCGTCCCATTTCGATCCGGTGCACGTCTATCTCTCCTAATGAAGCAGAAACCAAGCCAATTATTCGCGAGCCGGACAATCGACGTTTTCTCCGCGGCGACCGGCGTTGCTCACCCTTCGGCATTGCTGTTCGCGCGACAATTAACGGTTGTCTCGGGGCCATAAAGCGAAGTTGGCTAAATATAGGATCGCGGGTCAGGCTCAATACGGCTGTTGCTTCATAGAAGAAAGGAGCATGCTTTCGGATCGCGGCAGGGTCCTTTTGTTGCGATGCGACATAATCCACGGGACATCGGAGCGGCAAGAGGTTTGATCCACGCCCACAATCTGTCGCCGGGACAGGTGGACGGAAATCGAACATTGATGGAGTCGCGTTTCGAGCGTGTGCGGGCGCGATGTCCTGATCCTGGCGCAGGGTCCGGGGTGATTCCTCCGGTCGTCGGGCCACGCTCCGGCTGACGCCCCCCGTTCGGCCGCCTCCGCGCCCGCCGATTCGGCAGGATGCGCACGCCCGAGGCCCCGAGCTCCCGTCGCAGGGACCTGACCCGCGATCGTCGTGAACGGCGCGGGCCAGGCCGGGCCGATGGCGTTCGCGGCGGCAGCCCCGTCAGGTTCCGGACGGCTTGTCACGGCGCGCGCCCGCCGCGGCGCGTTCGCATGCGCGCGCGAACCGGACCCGTGTCGCCGCCTCCACTCGCGACAGACCGACCGCCTGGGCCATCAGTCGCGCGCGCTCGACCTCGGACGTGCCCGGCGCCACCGATTCGGCGAGACCGACGAGTTCCGGCATTGGCGTGTCCGCATGGCTGCGCAGGCCGGCGGGCGCCACCCGGTAGGGATGCCGCGCCCGCGGTTCGTCGTGGGGTGGCCACAGGACGGCGCGACCGTCATCGTCGATGCGGGCCACCGAGGCGGGGACCTGTTCGAGGATCGTCTCGCGGATGAGGGGGCCCACCCGCTGCAGGCCGTGGGCGCGGGCCACGCGCCGGAGCAGCACGTCTTCGTAGATCGGCCCCTCCACAGTGAGCACGTGCGCCACCAGGGCCGCCAGGATCGGGCGGTAGGCGGCGTCATGGAAGCGCGTGGGCTCCAGGGCGAGGCCGAGATCGGCCGGGTCCGCGAGACGGTACGTCGGATCGCGCGCCACCGTGGGAATCGGCGGCGGTCCAGGCGTGGGGGGAAGCCCGGCGTCGAGCCGGTGGGCCGGCATCGCGTCGTCCGCCTCCGGAACGGGAGTCGGGCTCGGAGCACGCGTCGTCGCCGCAGCGGTCGTGTAATCCGCAGAGTCCGTCAGGATCGGGGCGTCGGGCACGGGTGCCGCGATCGGATCGCTCTCCGCCGTGGCTTCGACGGCATCGAGGCGGTCGGCCTCCAGGTCCTCCCGCAGGCGCCGGTCGAGCTGCGCGAGTGCGCCGGCTGCGTCGCTCCACCAGGCGGTGCTCCAGACCCGCCGGATGCGCCAGCCGAGATCGGTCAGCACATGCTCGCGCAGACGGTCGCGGTCGCGGGCCGTCGCGGACCGATGATAGGTGGCGCCGTCGCACTCGATGCCGGCGAGGTAGCGCCCCGGCGCGTCGGGGTGGACGATGCCGAGATCGATCCGGAAGCCCGAGACGCCGATCTGCGCGTGCACGGTCCAGCCCTTGGCCCGCAGCGCCGCCATGACGGCGGCCTCGAACGGCGACTCGACCTCTCCGCCAGTGGGCGCGAAGGCCTCGGCGAGCGCCCGCGCCCCGCGGTCGGCGAATTCGAGGAAGTGCTTGAAGTCGCGCACCCCGCGGGTCCGGGTGCGGCCGAGGTCGATCTGCTCGGGCCGGATCGAGGCGAAGACCACGAGCTCCTGCCTGGCCCGCGTGATGGCGACGTTCAGGCGGCGATGG
The DNA here is from genome assembly GCF_001426045.1 of Methylobacterium sp. Leaf94. Taxonomy (NCBI): domain Bacteria; kingdom Pseudomonadati; phylum Pseudomonadota; class Alphaproteobacteria; order Hyphomicrobiales; family Methylobacteriaceae; genus Methylobacterium; species Methylobacterium sp. Leaf94. Next base: position 24,412 of record NZ_LMRM01000030.1, on the reverse strand, counting down.
CCGCCCTCCTTGTTGAGGGAGGACACCGTGCTCACCGTTCGGCCGCCCGGGTCGGGGCCGACCGCGACCGAGAACAGGATGACGTCGCGCTCGTCGCCCTGCACGGTCTCGAGGTTCTTCACGAAGACGGGCTCGTGCCAGCGGTCGCGATCGAAGTACGGCTCCAGCTCCGGATCGGATCGCCGTTGCGCGTCGAGCAGGTTCTCGATCAGCCGCTGCTGCTCGCCGTTGAAGGTGACGATGCCGAGGGAGCGCCGCGCCCGCGCGAAATCCGGATCGCGCAGGCGGCGCACGATGTCGGCGACGACGGCGCGGGCCTCGGGCCGGTTCACGCGGCCGGCTCCACGCTCGTAGACGCCGTCCGGCACGAAGGTCAGGCGCACCGCCCGGTCCTGGGTCACCGGCGAGGGAAACGTGATGAGGCGGCCGCCGTAGTAACGGGCGTTCGAGAAGGCGATCAGGCTCTCGTGGCGGCTGCGGTAATGCCAGTCGAGGGCCCGCCGCGGGAGGTTGGCCGCGAGGCACGCATCGAGGATCGATTCCTGGTCCGCGATGTCGCCACCGTCCTCGGTGTCGTCGCCGGCGCGGTCGCCGACGCTGGTCGGCGGAAGCTGCTCGGGATCGCCGACGACGACGACCTGCCGGCCTCGCGCCATCGCCCCGATGGCGTCCCAGGGGGCGATCTGCGAGGCCTCGTCGAAGATGACGATGTCGAACGGCGTCCCATCGGGGGGCAGGTACTGGGCGATCGACAGCGGGCTCATCATCACGCAGGGGGTGAGCCGCGCGAGGGCGTTCGGCATCGTGCCGAACAGCTTGCGCAGGGGCATCTGTGCCCGCTTCTTGGTCAGCTCGTGCGAGAGCGTGCCCCATTCGGGGTCGTTCCCGAAGGCCGTCGGACCCGGGATACCGCTCCCAAGGCGGTCGCGGACGACCTGCCGGGCGAGGTCGCCGACCCGGGCATCCGCGGCGCGGAACCGGGCGATCGCGTCCTCGTGGCGCTCCGGCAAGAAGCCCCGCAGGACCGGGTCGTCGCCGACGACGCGGTCGATCCACCAGCGGGCATAGGCGATCTCGAACGCCGCCTCGGCGGCGTCGGGGTTGATCCGGCCCGCCTCCAGGGCTTCGATCAAGGGGCCGAGGCCGAGGCCGCGCGCCGCCTGGGCCGCGCCCTGCCAGGCACACCAGCCCTGGGCGCGTCCGAGCCCGGCGGCCCAGCGCCGGGCGCGGGCGAGGCCGGCGCCGATCCAGTCCGCCTCCGCGGCCGGCGGCGTCTCGGAATCGCCCCGCCCGGCTCGGCGGGCCAACGCCGTCGTCGCGTCGCGCGTCCGGGCGTGATCCTGCGCGAAGGCGGCGTAGGCCTCCGCACGCGAGCCACCCGCCTCCTAGCCCTGGGACGGATGGGTGACGAGCCGGACGACGTGGTCGCGCAGGCGCTCGGGGCCGAGACTCGACGGCCCGAGGCGGGGCAGGAGCCGCGCTACCGTCTCGGCCCAGGCGATGGCCGGCGCGAAGTCGGCGGCGGGCCCCTCCGGGTCGCTCCAGGGCGGGCCCAGCCGGGCGAGGGCCGCCTCCTCGGGCCGGCCGGCCTGCCCGTGCCGGGCGAGTTCGATCAGGCCGGCGAGGTCCGGCCCGAGATCCTCCGGCAATGCGCCCTCCGCATAGGGCTGAACCTGCAGCAGGACCTTCCTCAGGCGCCCGCCCCGGACGAGGAAGTTCGCGCCGCGCGCCGCGACCCACTCGGCGAGGAGCCCGGGCAGGTCCTGGTCGAGGAGGCCGGGCCGGTACGCGCCGGTGAGCCGGCCGCGGAGTGCGGCCCGGGTCGCCTGGAAGCGGTCGCGCGCGGCCACCGCCCGGCGCAGGTCGCCGGCGGCATCCGCCAGGAAGGCGCCTCCGCAGGCGGCCTCGGGACGGATCAGCGCGCTGCCGAGATCCAGGAGGCCGCGGATCCCCGCCTCGGTCGCCGGCAGGGCCGGGAGCCCGATCGCCGCGGCGAAGGCCTGTCCGCTCGCGCGCAGGGCCGTCAGGGACTCGATGACGGCGGCGATCCCCGCGCCCAGGCCGTCGCGCCAGACCGGCGACCATTCGGTGGCGACGATACCTTGCAGCGGATGGTCGGCCAGGGGACCCACCGAGGCCAGGACGGGGCGCAAGTCCCGGCAGGCCGCCCGCAGGGCCGCGAGGGTGTCCGGTTCGTGGGCCCGGTGGTCGGGCCAGGCGAGGACGAGGCTCTCCGCGTCAGGGCCCGCCGCGATCACGCGTCCGAAGGCCTCGTAGGCCGTGAGCCCGTTCTCCCGCCGCCGATGCAGGGCCTGCACGAGGCCGTTCAGCTCGGCGCGCAGGCTCGCGAGGGCGCGCGTGGCGCCCGGCCATTCTGTCTGCGCAGGCGCGGCGCGCGCGTGCCACGCCCGGCGCAACTGCCCGAGCACCGCCGATTTCTGGGCCTTGGTGGCATGCACCTCCAGGCAGGAATCGCCGAGCCCGACCTCCTGCAGGCGCCGCTGCACCACCTCGAGGGCGGCCGTCTTCTGCGAGACGAACAGCACCGTGCGTCCCTGCGCCAGGCACTGGGCGATCATGTTGGCGATGGTCTGGCTCTTCCCGGTGCCGGGCGGCCCGAACAGGACGAAGTCCTTGCCGCCGGCGGCCGCCAGGACGGCGGAGAGCTGCGAGGAATCCGCCGAGAGAGGTGCGAAGACCGTCTCGGGCGGATGGTCCCGATCGAGTTGCGACGGATCGGGGAAGGGCGTCCCGTCGCCGTAGGCGTGCTTGGGCGTCTCGATGAGGTGGCGCACCACCGGGTTGCGCGTGAGGCAGTCGCCTTGGTCGACGAGATCCTTCCACATCAGGTGCTTGGTGAAGGAGAAGGTCGCCAGCACCATGTCGGGCACCACCTCCCAGCCGCGCAGGTCGCGCGTGTGGCCGCGGACGCTCCGGACGATCGCGTCCACGTCGATGCCGGATGCGTCGCGGGGCAGGTCGCCCTCCAGATCTGGCATCCGCAGCCGGAAGTCCTGGCGCAGCATCTCGAGCAGGGTCGGGTTGATGCGGGCCTCGTCGTCGTGCAGCGCCAGGCGGAAGCCGGCGCGGACGCTGGCACGCCGGAGGGTGACCGGGACCAGCAGCAGCGGCGCCCGGTGGGCGGCCTCGTCCGCCTTGCGGGTCCAGGACAGGAACCCGATGGCCAGGAACAGGATGTTGGCCCCGCCCTCCTCGAACCCGCTGCGGGCGAGGCGATAGAGATCGAGCAGGCGACCGTCGAGATCGGCCTCCGTCGCGGTGGTGGGGATCTCGTTCCGGGCCAGGGCGCCTTCGGACCCGGCCGGCCCGTCGGAGACCGGCGTCAGCCGGAACGCGTGCCCGGCCGCCAGGCCGTCTTCCAGGGCGCCGGGATCGATGCCCGCGAGGGCGATGGCGCCCTTGCCGGGCTTGAAGTTCAGGAGCTTGTTGCGCAGCGACAGGTCCAGGAGCTTCCGTTTCCAGCGCTCCAGGCGACCGACCGGCGTCTCGGGCGCCGCGTCGAGGCGCGGGCGCTCCGCCTCGTCGAAGGCGGGGGCTTCCGAGAGGGGCTGGTCCAGCGGTTCGACCGAACCGGGGGCCGCCTCCCTGCCCCGGCCGCCGAGATCCATGGGGCGGATGCCGCGCCGGCGGCAGCCGCGGATGTCGATGGCGATGTCGAGGGCCGCCGGAGCGCCGTCCTCCACCAGCCCGGCGCCGTGATCGACCGCGGCCCGGAAGGTCGTCGGTGGATCCTGCGTCAGCAGCGTCGTGTCGACGAGGATCAGGTCCTGCAGATCGCGCCGCTTGCGCAGGTGCTGCCGGTCGTCGATCGTCGCGCTCGCGAAGCCCTCGTCCTGGAGCCACACGCCGACGAAGGCGTGGCCGACGGTCAGTACCAGCACCGGGTTCAGGCCGGCCTGCTCCAGGCAGGCGGCGTAGAGCAGGGAGAGGTCGAGGCAGGTCCCGACCCGGTCCTCGATCACCTCGCCCGGACCGCGCACCGTCTGTCCGGCCTGCTCGAAGCGCGCCGGGGGGAGGACGGAGGCGAGGCGATGGTCGGCCAGGGCGGCCCAGATCGCCCCGGCGAGGTCCCAGGCCCGGACCTTGCCGCCGCGCCCGTAGCCATCCAGCGTGGTCGCGCGGCCCGCCACGCCGAGCTTCCTGGCGGCCGCGCGCAGGACGGCGTCGACGGCCGGATCGTCGGGTCGGACGAAGGCGGCGAGGAGGTGGGGCGCGCTCCGGGCGCCACCCCAGTGCGCCGGCGGCAGCAGGCGCATCTCGGCGACCGTCCGCCCCCGCTCGCCCTCCGCATCCTCCAGGATCACCGTCAGGGCGAGGCGGCCGACCTCGGTGCAGGGGGCGAGGAGGCCGGCATCGAGGGGCAGGGACGGGGTCTCGACCCGATAATTCGAACCCGCGGCCACGCGGTCGATGCGCAGCGTCAGTGGGCCCGCCACCGGTGGCCGGCTCTCGATGCGCAGCCGGAGGTCGACGAGATCGGCCTCCGTGGCGTTGGCGATCGCGATCTCCCGGATGACCGGAATCGCGCTCGCCGAATAGGCGAGGCTGACGTGGTCCGTGACGGTGCAGGTGAGGCGAAGACCGGATGCGGGGCGAAGACCGGACGGCACCGCTGCCTCGGCGCCGGGCGCATCCGCCGCGCGGCTCATGCGGCGATCCCGCGGCCGGCAGGCCCACGGTTCGAGGCGGGGCCCACCGGGCCCGAAGGAATACCGCACGCGTCGACCCGGGCCATATCCGTAACCCACCACCCCTGCTGACCGCTTCTTCGCGCGCCGGGCATGGGTATTCAAGGTTGCAGGTGCGCAGGATCGCGAAAATCACAGATCGCATGGGCCGTCGCCGCCGGGCGGGACCCGACGGAGGGGAGGAATCGCACAGGCTCGGGCGCGGCTCCCCTCCCCGGCGGACGCTCCGACGCTCCCGTGTAGCCCGGGTAGAAATCGCGGCGGTGGGCCGATCCGGGATCCGCCTCAGGGCGGCGGCCGAAGGGCCCGTGCCGGGAGTTCGCGGGCCATGAGATCCTCGACCTCGGCCCGGTTCGGCGCCGGTCTGGGGACCATGATCGCGGCGGCGCCCTCCGCCGGCGCGGCGTCCGTGATGTAGCGCGGGGCCTGACCTTCGCCCGGGGGGACCGGAACCGGCACCGCGGGCGCCGCCGCACTGGGCCCCGGCACGAGGTAGCGCTGCGTCTCGCCGGACTGCTCGGAGGCCATGCGGCGCGTCAAGGCCTCCGGGCGCTTCTCCGAGCCGGGCCGTTCCATCGGGCCGGGCGGACGGAGCGCGGTCGCCGATCCCGGCGCGGTCTCGCGGGGCGTCCCCGTCGACCGGGTGACCGCCTCGCGCCGGCGCGCTGGCGCAGGCCGGCGGGCGAGCGTCTCCGGCTGAAGGCGGGGCGCATCGGCGGGATTCGCCGAGAGCCGCATCGATTCCACCGCGCGGGTCAGGTCGGCGAGGGTCGCCGTCACCGTGCGGCAGAGCTTGATCCGCACCGAGGCGGCCGGCGCGCCAGGATCGCTGCCGAACAGGGAGGACGGCCGCCTCCGCGCCGCATCGCCGCCGAGGTCGATCCATTGCCAGGCGTAGAGGCAGTCGATGCCCAGGGCGAGGCCGACCGGTCCGTGGGCGTTGCGGTGCGCCTGGGTCACCACCCGCATGGTCTCGCCGGGAAAGCGCGCCCGCAACTCGGCCGCGATCCCGGTACGGCTCGGCTTGGCCATGGCGAGGGCGGGACCGGAGCCCCCCTCCCCGCTGCGCACGCTCACCTCGGCGAGCCCGCGCGGATCGTCCCGGAAGGTGATCCGCTGGGAAAAGCCGTCGCGGAACGAATTCTGCGCCACGTCCGACACGGGGCCGGCGCCCGGCAGCTCGAGGGCCGCGCGGCCGGGCCGGGCGGCGGCGGGGGGCGAGGGCAGGACCACCAGCGCCGCCAGCGCCGCCGCGGTTGCGGAATGCCGTATCCGACTCATGGCTGCTGTCCGGCGGTGGGGCCGGCCTCGATGAAGGTGGCGCGTTGCGATCCCGGGATGCCGAAGCGGTCGGATTCCCGGCTCGAGCGGGTCTGGCCGTTGGCGCCGGCGGCCTGCTGGTCCTGCCACTGGGTGCCGGCGGGCGGATCGGTCAGGGTGGAGGCCTGGGTCATGCCGTTGTAGCCCGGCAGCAGGGCGAAGCCGTAGCGCTCGTAGGGCATCGTCCCGGCGCCCGGCACCCGGCGGGCGACCAGGGGTGGCGCACCCGTCGCGGGTTCGGCCAGGACGCCGCCGGCACTCCGCTCGGGCACCTGCCGGGCCAGGGCGGCCGGCAGGTAGCGGAACGGGTTCTCGGCGGCGACGGAGAGCGGGAATTCGCTGCGCAGGACCGGCAGGGGACGCACCGCGCCGTTGGCCGAGATGTCGGGCTTCGGCACGCGGCCGTAGGCGGCGGGGGCGCGGGCGGTGTTCGCGAGCACGGCCGTCGCGGCGGGCGCCGCGGGCTGGCGTGCGCCGGCCGGGGGCGCCGCCGCGACGCTGCAGGCGAGTGGCGGACCCTCCGGCCCCTCGCGGAACAGCAGGTCCACCACCTTCGGGAACAGCCCGTCGTAGCGGTTGACGATCTCGAGGTACTCGCGCGTGCGCTTCAGGCGCTGCAGCGCCAGGGCGTAGCCGAGCACCGTCGACTCGCTCGGCAGCCAGGCGATGCCGTGCTGGAACCACTCCAGGGCGGCGTCGAACTGGCAGGAATTGTAGGCGTACCAGCCCAGCGCCTGCGCGCCTTCCCCGGAGCTCGAGGCCAGGGTCACCTTTGCGTAGCGGTTGATCCGGTCCAGGTCGATGAAGACGGGATTGGCCTGGGTGAGCTTCCGCTCCAGGAGCTCGATGAAGAGGATGCTGTTGCCGACGTACTTGTCGCGCCAGGCATAGGCCACCTCCTCGGCCTCGCGCGTCATGCCGACCGCGCGCAGCGAATGGGCGAGCCCGTGGGCGATCATCGCGTCGCCGCCGCGGCTGATCGCGAGCTTGAACCAGTCCAGCGCCTCGCGGAACTGCTGGCGCTTGTAGGCGTACCAGCCGAGGAGACCGGTCTCCCGCGGGTCGCCGGTCTTGCGGGCCTGGGCCTGGAACACGGCGATATCCGTGGTGGTGGGCTCGTGCGCGGCCTCGTCGTGCAGGAAGGCGACGATCCGCGCGCGCGTGATGTCGATGGCGATGCGCCGGAACTCGGAATTGCCGTCGGAATCCGTCCGGCCGAGGGCGATGAGCTGCTCGGCCGCGGCCATCGGCAGGTTCGACATCGCCTTCTGGATGGTGGCCAGGCGGGCGCCCGTGTCGCTGCTGGTATCCAAGACGGACTTGTAGAGGTTGTAGGCCTGTAGCGTGGCCTCCTCGGCCGCCAGCGCGTCGGCGACGATCCAGAGGCTCTCGACGTCGCTGGGGTCGAGGGCGCTGGGATCGGCGCGGTAGAGGGCGACGACGTCGAGGTTGCGCCTGGCGCCGGCGAGCCCCTTGAGGCGGCTGCGGAACCCGGCGCGGCGCAGCTTGCGCGCCAGCTCGTCCGAGGGCTGCCAGGTCCCGTCCAGCGTGCGCCGCGCCGCGATGGCCGCGTAGAGGTCGTCGAAGCGGCCCGCGGTGAAGAGATCCCAGAGGGGGGCCTCTTCGGGGGGGCTCGGCTGCAGGGTGTCGAGGTCGGTGGGCTCCGTCCAGCCCGGGTAGAGCTGCTTCAGCCGCGCGGCCTCCGCCTTCATCCGGGCGGTCTGCTTCTGCGCCGCGTAGTAGCGCAGGGCGCTCTCGTCGACCATGCCGTTGGCCGCCGATCCCGTCGGGTCGACGACGATGGCGGGCGCGCGGCTGGCATCCTCGCCGCCGGGGCCCTGGGCCAGGGTCGGGAGGGTGAGCGCCGGGAGGGTGAGCGCCGCGAGGGCGAGGCCCATCGGGAGGCCGAGGGGCGCGGGGCCACGGCGCCGCCGGCGCGCTAACGCTTCAAGCATGAGGGTCCCCTCATCTGCGCGGCCACCATGGCCAGGAGATGCAGCGTGGTCGGATAGTAGTTCTCGGTGCCTTGCACCTGGCCGAAGCCCTCGGGGAGCGGCGTTCCCTTCACGGTACAGAGCAGCAGGCTGGAGAGGGCCGCGTAGCCGCTCTCGCCGAGCCACTCGACCGTGCGCCCGTCGCTGGTGTCCACGATGGGCAGGCGCTCGCGGTCCGGCCCGGACCAGAGGGCGACGAAGGGGGCGTAATCCTCCTGCCGTCCCACGTCGGCCCAGGCCATGTAGAGGGGAATCCGGATCGCGTTGTAGGAGAAGAGCGGCGGGAAGCCGTCCGCGGGACGGGGCTGGTCCCCCTTCAGGGAGATCCATTCGGTGGGCAGGTTGGCGCTGCCGAAGCGGGCGCGGCGCAGGAGCCGCAAGCCGCTGCGGGTCAGGGCGTCCCAGTCGTATTCCGGAGCCACCAGGGGCAGGCGCGCGAAGGCCGGGAAGACCCAGTAGGACAGGTTGATCAGGGGACCGTCGGCGCGTTCCCCAGCCGAGAAGCCCGTGACCGCCGGCAGCAGCAGCGCCCCGTTCCGGTCCTTGAACAGGATGGTCCGGCGGCCGACCTCGACGGCGATCCGCCGGGCCGCCACGCGGTAGCCGGCATCGTCCCAGGCCTCGGCGGCCTCCGTCAGCGCCCAAGCGACCAGGATGTCGCCGTCGGTGGCGTCGTTCATGTCCGCCACCGCCGGGCGCTTGGCCGGCTCCCAGCGCCAGGCCAGGAGGGAATCCGGACGCACCATCAGGTTGGCGCGGGTCCAGCCCCAGAGCCGCTCGAAGGTGGGCCTGTCGTTGGCCGCCACGGCGAGCAGCATGCCGTAGCCCTGCCCCTCGCTGTGGCTGATCCCGCCATTGGCGGTGTCGACCACCCGCCCGGCCTCGGTGACGAAGCGGGACCGGTAGAGGCGCCAGCCGTCCTGGTCCTTCAGGCTTCCGACGAGTGGCTGGGCCGCACGGGCGGACTCGTCCTTGACCTGCGGCGCGGCCGGCAGGGCGATGGCGGGGGGAACGGAGCGCGGCTGGTCCGGCATGGCGGGATCACGGGGCTGGGGATCGCGGAGCGAGCCGGCGGGCATCAGCGCGGGTCGGCCATCGACCCGGGCCTCCGGCCCGCCCTGGGCCCGGGCCTCCGGCCCGGCGGCGAAGCCGGTCGCGAGGCCCGTGGTCAGGGCGGCCGCGAGGGCCGCGCCGCGGACGGTCCGGAGCGGGCGTCTCATGCATTCCTCCGGCCGACGTTGCGGACCATGAGCGCGGTGGTCAGCCCGAGGCAGAGCGCCAGGACCAGGGCCAGCGTCGCGTAGACGGCGGGGTTCATCGAGAGCCAGCCCGCCAGCACGAGCCGGAGGTTCCAGACCGAGGGCGGCCGGGTCTCCACGATGCGGACGGTGTCGGGCTCGACCGTGTCCAGGCGGCCGTCGGCGGCGTCCAGGAAGGCGAAGCGCCCGCCGATCCGCGACCAGACCCCGGGATCGATGAGGCAGGCTACGGAGGCCTTGAGCAGGAGCGGGTTCGGCGCCGTGATCAGGGTGGTGGTGTCATCGACGCCGATCCCGCCGCTGGACAGGGCCTGGGCCAGGATCAGCGAGGCGCGGGGCGGCACGGCGGAGGCCCGCTCCGAGGCCTCCGCGTCGATCCAGGTCCGCGTCTCGCCGAGCAGGCCCCGCACCGTGGTCGAGGCCCTCGTGACGAGGCCGTCGGCGGCCTCGATCAGGGGATGGCGGGCGCGCAGGGTCTCGTCCCACTTCGTCACGAGGTCGCCGTCGCTGGCGGGGACCCGGCCCGCACGGTCTCCGGCGGCGGCGTCCGGTCCGGCGCCGCGGGGCGTCGCCGGGCCGGCGACGCGGAAGCTGAGATCCGGCAGGCTGCAGCGTGCCGGCACGTTGCGGCGCAGGCGATCGAGGGTCGGCGCCGGCACCGAGCCGGACTGGCCCGCCGGACGGGCCGTCTCGGCGCGGGCCTCCCAGATCCGCCGGATCTGCTCCGGATCGAGGCCGAGCCCGGTCAGGGTCGCGGGCGCCACGGCGCGGACGGGCGCGACCATCAGGGTCGGTCCCGTCCCGCTCTGCGCCTCGGTGGCCAGCTCGAAATCGATCACCCGCCCGGCCGCACTCGCCAGCCGCGCGGCGATCATGGCGCCCGCCGCCACCGTGTCGCGATCGAGAACGGGCAGCACGAGGCGCGGCCGCTTGCCATCCTCCAGGAAGGGGGCGCCGCCGCTGGTGGTGGCGGCGAGATCCGGGATCCGGGCGGCACGGGCCAGGTTCGGAACGCTGACGGTGGTCCGGTCGAGGAACAGGAAACGCTCGCGCTTCGCGTCCGCCGTGCTCGCCGCGCAGGTGGCATCGCCGGGCGTCGGCACCTGCGCGGAGATCTCGACCCGGTTCAGGCCCGGCCGCCACAGGCCCAGGGGCAGCGGGATGGTGTTGTTCTCGAAGACCTCGCCCCGCGTCTGCGGCAGGGGCACGCTGGCGGCGTTGCGGCCGTTGAGGTCGACGAGGATCCGCGCCTCCGAGGAGAGGCCGGACGCGTAGGCGCCCGAGAGGTTCAGGAGCATCTTGCCGTAATCGGCGGGCAGGAAGTCCGGCGGCAGCTGGACGTCGAAGCGGGTGGTCAGGAGGCGTCCGGAGAATTCCCGGGTCGCCACGCCGAGGGCTTGCAGCGCGATCCGGTCGCCGCTCTCCAGGGGGGCACCCCGCAGCAGAGCCGCGGCCTTCAGGCCGCGCGGCGTGCCGTAGGGCTCGGTGCCGCGGGCCAGGGTCGCGATCGCCGACTCGATCTCGTCGTAGCTGGTGCCGCTGACGACGAGGGCGGGGGCCCGGTCCTCCCGCGGCGGCAGCATCGCGAGCTTGGGTCCGGTGATCGGGCCGACGGCCTCGAGGTCCGGCGTGCCGCGCAGTTCCGCCGCGGTGCCGACGATGAGGTTGATCCCGGCGCGGCCGGTCATCACCGAGCCGAACTCCACCACCGGGCGGGCGATGCGCCCGACGAGGCCGATCGCCTCGATGGCGTGGAACATCCGCTCCAGGCGGGGCAGGCTCGGCTTGTCGTTGATCACGACGCGGACCGACAGCGCACCGCCGTCGTCGGGTTCCAGCGCGGCGAGATCCTTCAGCTCGATCCCGGCGGCCGCCACGGGGGCCACCACGAGGCCGGAGCGCGAGGGATCGATCTGCGTCCAGAGTTCGTAGGTCGCGTTGAGGGAGCAATCGACCCGGTGGCGCTGGCTCGCCGAGAGATCGATGGCGTTGTAGCCGAGCTTCAGGCTGCCCTCGGGCAGCTCGAACTCCACCACCTTGACGGCGCCGGGCGCCTGGATGCGGGTTCGGCCGACCACGACGCCGTTGACGCTGGCGACGAGCTCCGACGTCTCGGGCGCCACCGAGATGGCGGAGAGGTAGGACACCCGCAGGCGGGGACGCCCGCGGCTCTGCGCTTCCGTGACGTAGACGGGGAAGCGCAGGACGTCCTCCTCGCCCTCCAGGCGGAACCCGCCGGTGGTGGCCGGCAGGCGCCGGGCGGGCCCGATGGTCGCCAGGGTGCCCTCCCGGACCGCCGGAGCCGGCGCCGGGGCGACGGTGGCCGCCGGGCCGCGCCCGGGCTCGCCCGCGCGGCGCAGGGCGTCGCCCGCGGGGGGGACCGAGAAGCGCTCGGCGGGGCCCGCGCCGATGAAGCTCTGGGGCCGGGCCTCCGTGGCCCCGCCCACCAGGGCCAGCGCGAGAAGCCCGCGGGTGATCGTCGTGACACGCATGCGAGCCTCCCTCACGACCGGGCGTGCAGGTCGGCGCCGCGCCCGCCGCCCGCCGCCCCGCCGAGCAGGCGATCGTTCTCGAATTCCAGCATCAGGCGGACCCAGTCGGTGCCCGGCTCGCCGTCGTTGCTGCGTGCGAAGCTCGGCCGGGCCGGCAGGGGATTCTCGGCCGGGCGCGGCCGGGCGGCCTCCGCCCCGCCGGGGCTTCCGCCGGGCAGGAGCGGCGCCCGCTGCGGGGTGCGCGGAAGGGCCGTGTCGGTGGTGGGGGCGGGCGCCGCCTGCGGGCGCGGCTTGAACAGGTAGCTGAAGGCGCGGAACGGCTCGACGAGGCCCCACCAGATCAGCTGGAGGGTGCCCGAGACGATGTTCTTGTGCCGGCGCCGGCTCTGCTGGAAGCGCAGCAGCGCGCCCGCATCGCCGTACATCAGGTTCGCGAGGCCGGCATAGCCCTGCGCGTCGAGGGGCTGGAAGCGCAGGGTCACCACCACGTCGTCGCCCGCATGGGCGATCGTCCCGACCTCGAACGGCAGCACGCCGCCGGCGGGGGCGCCGTCGAGGGGCTGCACCGAGAGCTGGCCGGTGCGGTAGGTGCTGCCGGTGCCGAACGGCAGGACGTCGGCCCCGAACCGGACGGTGCAGCCGACGGCCGAGGCGCGGTCCACCGCGACGTCGAGGGCGCGGCCGGCCAGCATCATCCGGCCCTGCCGGTTGATCGCCAGGGACGGGCTCGCCTCCGTGACCCGGCGCTCGGCCACGACGCCAAGGGCGGCGCCGGCCATGAGCAGGTTGAAGAAGTTCCACAGGCCGACCACGAGCATCAGGTTGGTGACGCCGGGCTCGAACAGGTAGCGGTAGAGGGCCGTGGCGCAGCCGAGCAGCAGCAGGCCGTAGACGGCGAAGAACGGCCAGGCCAGGGCGGAGAGGTGGTCCTGCTCCAGGGTCGTGCCCTTGGCGGTGACGTTGAAGGTCGGGCGCCGGGGCGAGACGATGACCGAGGCGATGGCGCGGAACAGGAACAGGCCCTGGACGTACTCGTACAGCTCGGAGACGAAGGGCCAGCGGAACTTCCCGTAGACGTAGTTCTGCATCATCAGGTTGATGACGACGTAGGTCGCCGTATAGGCGATGGATTCATCCACGCTGGCGACGAAGATCTTCAGGTCGAAGAAGATGTGCAGCAGCGGCGAGAACATGAAGATCAGCCGCGGCACGGGGAAGAACCAGAACGTCATGCTCGACAGGTAGGCGACCTTCTGGATCCCGTGCAGACCGCGCTTGAAGAGCGGGTTCTTCAGCAGAAGGATCTGGAACATGCCCTGGCACCAGCGCGAGCGCTGGCCGATGAAGGCCTCCAGGGTCTCCGGCTGCAGGCCGGCGATCAGGGGCTTGTCGACGTAGATGCTGTTCCAGCCGCGCGCATGCAGCTCGAAGGCGGTCTCGCAATCCTCCGTGATGGTGACGCCCGAGAAGCCGCCCGCCTCGTCGAGGGCGCGCCGGCGCAGGAGCGCGGCCGAGCCGCAGAAGAACGAGCCGTTCCACTTGTCGAGACCGCGCTGCGTCACCGCGTAGAACATCTCGTTCTCGGAGGGCATGCGCTCGAAGGTGCGCAGGTTGCGCTCGATCGGGTCGGGATTCAGGAAGGCGTGCGGCGTCTGCACCAGGAACAGGCGCGGGTCCTGGGCGAAGTACCCGATCGTGTCGCGCAGGAAGGAGCGGAACGGGACGTGGTCGGCGTCGAGCACCACGATGATCTCGCCCTGCGAGTGCTTGAGCCCGTTGTTGAGGTTGCCCGCCTTGGCGTGCTGGTTGCGGGCGCGGGTGCGGTACTCGACGCCGAGGGAGGCGGCCAGGGCCTGGAGCTCCATGCGCCGCCGCATCGCGGCCTGCGCCTTCGCGGGATCGGGATCGGCGCATTTCTGGTCGGTGCCGCCATCGTCGAGCAGCCAGACCGTCAGCTTGTGGGCGGGATAGTCGATGAGGCGGGCCGCCGCGAGGGTGACCGAGAGGATGCCCGCATCCTCGTTGTAGCTCGGCACGAAGATGTCGACGGTGGGCAGCGCGTCGAGGGCCTCCGGATCATCGGCGGCGGCCATCGGCGGGGGCGCGCGCCGGAGCGGGTCGGCGTTGATGGTCAGGCTGACGAACAGGATGAAGACGCAGTAGAGCTCGCCCAGGAGGAGCAGGAGTCCGAACCCGAAGCTGACCGGGTCGCCGACGGAGGGCAGCGTGTTCGTCACGCGCCAGAACATGTAGCGCAGCACGACGAGGCTTCCCAGGGCGAGGAAGACGAAGCGCGCCGGCTGGTTGTCGAAGAACACCCACAGCACCACCATCGCCGCCATGGCGCAGAGGCTCATGATCAGCTGGTCCTGCGTGCTGACGGGCTGGCTCAGCAGGACGAGGACGGCAGCGGCCGACGCGATCCAGGCCATCCAACGTAATGCACTTGCCACGAGCCTGCCCTTCCGCAATCCGCCTCGCCCGCGTTCCTCCGGGACCGACCTGGGCCCAGCGGGCCTTCAGGGTCGCAACCTGTGCGGGAACGGGACGGCGCAATACCTGTGAAACACCTGAGCGATTTGCCTGCCAACAGAATTCCGGCCACACGTCGCAGGACTTGTGCATGTCCGGGATTGAGCGCGCTCAACTGTTGTAAGATGGAACATATGAAAAAACGTGACTGGCGGTCACGCGCACGCAATCGAACCTAACAAAGCCTGAACACTGGTCTAAAAAGCGGTTCTCGCTTCGACGGTCGAGTAGTATCCGCTGCCCTGGATGCGGTCTTTCACGTAGCCGACTCCGACGGCCATCTTGATCGGGCCGAAGGAAAATCCCGTCAGGTGTCCGCCGATGCGGTACTGATTGAAGAAGTTGTCGCCGAGGAACATGGCTTCGGGGCCGATATAGACCCCGTCGGCGACCATGTACCCGACGCGGAAGCGCGAGTAGTAGGCGTTGAACTGGGTCGAGTACGAGCCGTAGGCCGAGACCATCGTGTTCTCGGTCGGCCGCGCATAGAAGTTGGCCGCGAACTTGGCGCCCACGCCGGTTCCGACGACCGGATTGCCCGGATCGAGGATCGACAGCTGGTTGCTGCGCACGTTGAAGCCGACGAAGCCGGCCAGGGCCGCATCGCGCCAGATCCACTCGTAGCCGCCCGACAGGGCCCCCTCCTGCTGGTAGCCCGTCACCCGCTGGCCCACCTTCTGCCCGGGATAGCTGTAGGTGCCGGCGACGCCCTCGACGCGCAGGCGGGGGCCGCTCTCGAGGAGCGTGCCCTCCGTGGCGATCGTGCCCGTCGCCGAGCCGAAGGCGGAACTGTTGGAGGTGACCGCGACCGAGGCGTCGACGGCCACCGTCCAGTTCTCGTCCAGGATCACCGGCTCCGCACCGGTGTACCAGTCCGCGGCGACGGCGGCGTGCGAGGGGCCCAGGACCAGGGGCAAGGCGAGGAAGGCGAGGCGCGACATCGAGGCGGATGATCCGTTCCGTTGAGGCATTCGCGCGCGATGGATGGAGATCGACGGCGTCCGCTTGCGGTAATTCATCGACCTTCGGGGTTAATTGAATCTTAACGCGACCGCGAAAGCTGGATCTCGCAAGTCACCAATGCCGAGGATGTGCTTTCGGGCAACATATGTTGTTCTTGGCGACGATGTATTGTTGAAGAATTTCTGATCACAATGGTCATGTAATGAGCAGGCGCACAAAGAAGCGTCGGGTGATCTCCGTCGGTTTGAGGCTGTTCCGACAACATTCGGGCAAGTCGAGGCTGCGAATTTTTCAAGATTATGCAACCGATGCGCGTGGTCGGGCGGGTCTGTCGCGGGTTTCCGTCTCCGGAGCGCCGCCGAGACGGAGTTGCCGATCCTTGGAACGGCGGTCTCGTGCGCTGCGAGGGCTGCCGATGCGGGCCCGAATTTTTCTGAGGATGGCCCTGTGGATTGTCCCCTCGCGGCCGCTCTCGGCGCCGCCATCGCGTCGGGAGCCGCTGCGCGCGGCCCGAGGAGCCTGTGGGACCGAGGGGCTTCGGTTCGCAGGGCGAGCGCGGCGACGTCCGGGTCCCCCCCGGCGTCGCGCCCCCTGCCCCCTGGGGCGGGGAGCGGGCCGGCCACGGGGGGGCATTCCGTGCGGGCGGTCCCGGGGTCGGCCGACGACGTGGGTGGCGGCCTTCAGGCGGCCTTCAGGCTGCCTTCAGGCTGCCTTGGCGGCCGGGTCGCGGGCCGCCCGGCGCATCACGGCGGCGAGATCGCCGTAGCGGAACGGCTTCTCAATCTGCAGGAAGGCCCGGGCGCTTTCCGGCAGGTGGCCCTGGGGGCCGGCGAGGACGATGCGGATCCCGGGATGGTGCTGGACCACCGTGGCGGCGAGCTGCAGGCCGCTCATCACCGGCATGCGCTGGTCGGCGATCATGACGTCGAAGCCCTCCGGCGCATCGAGGAGCGTCAGCGCATGTTCGGCGGAGCCGGCCTGGGTGACGCGGTGACCGAGATCGGTGAGCGCCTCGGCGAAGCTCTCGCGGACCAGGGTGTCGCTGTCGACGAGGAGGACGCGCAGGCGCGGCTGGACCGTGGCCGTCTCCTCATGGCCGGCCTCGGCCGGGGCCTCGCTGGCGGGGATCCAGATCTCGGCCAGGAAGGCGGAGTCGCCGCGTCCGTCGGCCACGAGGCGGAAGCCGCCGCCGATGCCGCTGAGCAGGCTCGCCACGGCGGCCGTGGAGCGCTCTTCTCCGGCCGGCTTCGCCGGGGCGGGGAGCCGCGCCGGCGTTCCGCTGGCCAGGACCAGGCGCACGTAGCGACCCGGGCGCAGGGCTATCCCATCCTCCTCGGACAGCACCCGCTCGTCGGCGCCGATCGCGAAGCCCTCGGAGCCGAGATCGCGCACGTGGAAGGCGAGGTTCAGCAGCACGGCCTCCAGCACGGACTCGCTGCACTGGGCGCGCGCGAGCCCGGAGCGGACCCGGAGCTTGATCGGAGCCTGGTTCAGGACGTTGGCGCTGAGGAACGGCACGAAGGCCGTCAGGGCGGTCCCGATCTCCGTCTCCTGGAGGGTGGCGTCGTCGCGGCGCACGAACCGGACCAGGCGGCGGGTCAGGCTGGAGCCGCGCTGCGCGCCCGCGAGGGCGGCCTCGACCAGGCGCACCTGATCCGGGTTGAGGCCATACCGGCGCTTGAGCGTGCCGAGATTGCCGCTGATCACGGTGAGCAGGTTGTTGAAGTCGTCGACCACGCCGTCGATGACCTGGCGCAGCATGCCCTCGCCGCGCCGTTCGGTGGCCTGTGCCCTGCCGTCGGAGGGGGCCGTGCCGTCCTGCGCGCCCGTCTCCCCGCCGGCCAGGCCGGCGGGAATCTCGCGGCTCAGGGCGTGAAGGCGGGCCGCGCCGGGGGCGGAGACCTCCGCGCTGCCGCGGATGAAGCGGACGAGGAGGCGACGCGTCTCCTGGCTGTCCGTCGTGTCGGCGCGGCGCAGAACCACGTCGTGCGGGCCCTCCCCGTCCAGGGCGGCCTGCATGGTGAACCGCATCAGGTCGCGATCCTGCGGCTTGATGCCGTCCGTCAGGTCGGTCAGCGCGACGGCCCGGTCGGTGGTGGCCGCGACGCCCGGGGTGGTGGAATCCACCCAGGTGACGTTGCCGGCGTCGGTGTCGATCTCCCAGTAGGTCCAGCCCGACATCGCCTCGAAGGTGCGCAGGCGCTCGCGCACCCTCGCCAGGGCGGTGCGGGCCTCCTGGAGGGCGCGGGCACGGCTGCGCTCGCGGGCCGTCAGGTGCTCGGCGCTCGCCCGGAACTCGGCGATCCGCGATGGCACGATCGCCTCGCCGTCCGCCTCCGTGATCCGGGCCAGGCGCCGCGTCAGGCGCCCGGTGAGGGCGTAGGCCAGGCCCGCCGCGAGCAGGGCGGCGGCGAGCCAGAGCGCACAGAGGCGCGGATCCGGCAGGCCGAGACCGGCGCCGCGGGATTCCGTCGTGCGGGCGACCGCGAGCCAGCCCGAGGGGCCGAGGTCGCCGTAGCCGGCGCTCGGGGTGGCGTGCTCGACGGTGCGGGCGCCCCCGTCGGCGCTCGGCCGCGCGGCGCCGCTCACGAGCGCCCGGCCGTCGGGAGCCAGGACCGTGAGGGCGAGGGGGGAATCCGGGGCGGGCTGCGCGCGAAGGATTCCGCTGCGGAGATCGGCGAGCCAGGTGTCGGCGAGGCGGGCGACGAGGTACTCGGCGTTGCGGGCGCCCGATCCGGCGACCGGGATCGCGACCTCGAAGGGGACGGGATCCCGGGGCGTCGCGGAGGCCGTGACGAGGGCCGTGGAGGCATTCCGTGCCCCGGCGAACCAGGGCTGTCCCGAGACGTCGCGGCCGATCATCTCCTCGTGGCCGGCGGCCCGGACGCGTCCGTTGGCACTGACCAGGAGGATGTCGGCATAGGCCGGGCGCAGGTCGGCCCAGGCACGCAGCACGGCCTGAGGATCGGCATCCATCAGGCCGGTGCCGGTCTGGCGAAGGGCCACGGCCGCGGTGCGCAGGTCCTGCGACACCTCGAAGAGGCTGCGGTCGAGGGCGCCGGCGAACGCCGCGGAGGTGCGACGGACCTGAGCGGCATCCGGCCCGGCGCCGCGCGGCGGGCTAGTCAGCGCGAGGCTGCTCCAGACCATGACGGCGCTGAGCACCACGACCGTGCCGGCCTGGAAGGCGGCCACGGACTTGAGAGAAACGCGATCCAATCCCAACATGCCGCTGATCGCTCCGCTGCCTTCACTTCCCGATACGCGACACCAGACGGACGGGCCCCACAACCTGTGGGGATAGGATGGTTAATTTTCCCTTAAATTCAGTTGGCGCCCCGCACTGATCAAATGTTCGGCCGGCGATACTTGTCGGGCCAATCGGCCGGCGGCCGGACCGATCAGGGCTCCGGCTGCAGGAAGCCGTGAACCGCCTGCACGACCACCGAGCCTTCGCCCACCCCGGAGGCCACCCGCTTGACCGAGCCCGCGCGCACGTCCCCGACGGCGTAGAGGCCCGGCACGGTGGTGGCGTAGGGCGACGCGGCGGGCGTCCCGTCGGGTCGCAACCCCGTCGGCACGAAGCCCTTCGGGTCGAGGGTGAGGCAGTCGGCGAGCCATCCGGTGTTCGGCACGGCCCCGATCATCAGGAAGACGTTCCCGACGGCCCGGGTCACGCTCAAATCGCGCGACCGGTCGGTCCAGGTCACCGCCGTCAGCGTGTCGTCGCCGTGGAACGCGCTGATCTCGGTCCGCGTGTGCAGCGTGATCCGCGCGGACGCGGCGATCCGGCGGACGAGGTAGTCGGACATGGTCGCGGCGAGTCCCTCGGCCCGCACCAGGAGATGGACACGGGCCACGGTGCGGGACAGGAACATCGCCGCCTGCCCGGCCGAATTCCCGCCGCCGACCACGATCACCTCCGCGCCGGTGCAGAGCTGCGCCTCCATGGCGGTGGCCGCGTAGTGGATGCCCTGCCCCTCGAAATGCGCGTAGCGCGGCAGGTCGAGCCGCCGGTAGCGGGCGCCGGTGGCGGCGATGACCGCGCGGGCGGGAATGGCCGTGCCATCCTCCAGGAGCACCCGGAAGGCCGGCCCGTGGCAGTCGAGACCGGCCGCCATGCGGGAGATCGCGAGCCGCGCCCCGAACTTCTGGGCCTGGACCTGTGCCCGGCCGGCCAGGGCCTGACCCGAGATGCCGGTCGGAAAGCCCAGATAGTTCTCGATCTTCGAGGACGTGCCCGCCTGACCGCCCGGCGCCAAGCCCTCGACCACGATGGTGTCGAGCCCTTCGGAGGCGGCGTAGACCGCTGCGGCGAGGCCCGCCGGCCCGGCGCCGATCACCGCGACGTCGTAGACGCGGTCCGGATCGATCGTCTCCGTCAGCCCGAGGATATCGGCCAGCACGGCGTTGCTCGGGTTGCGCAGGACCGCCGTGCCCGGCGCGAGGACCACCGGCAGGTCGGCCTCCGTCAGGCCGAAGCCGTCGAGCGCTTCGCGCGCCGCCCCGTCGAGGGCGACGTCGAGGATGCGGTGCGGATAGGCGTTGCGAACGAGGAATCGCTCCAGGCGCAGGGTCTCGCGCTGGTGGCCGAGGCCGATCAGGACGACGCCGCCGCGCCCGTGTCGGATCAGCCCGACCCGGCGCAGGATGAAGGCCCGCATGATGATCTCGCCGATATCGGGCTCTGCGGTGACCAGCCGGCGGAAGGCCGCGCGGTCGATCCGCACCACCCGCGCGTCGCTCACCGTGCGGCCCGAGACGAGGATCTCGCGATCGTTGAAGAGGTCGAGCTCACCCGTGAACTGGCCCTCGGTATGCACGGTGAACACGGTCGTCTGGCCGGCGTGGTCGGTCTCGAACATCTCGATCCGTCCGGACCGGACGAGAAAGAAATCCACCCGCCGCTGACCGCGCGCGAAGATCACCGTGCCCGCCGGCAGGGTTTCCTCTCGTCCGTAACCGGCGACGCGCTGCGCCATCTCGTCGTCGAGGCGCGGGAAGGTCTGTGCGGCGCGCTCGTCGCCGTCGATCCCCGTCGTCAGGGCCGTGTCGCTCATGTCGGAGCACTCCATCACGCCGTACGGGCCGACACGGCCGAAGCGGCAGGGGGCAATCCGCCCCGAAGGCATCGGATCGGGCGCTGTCTTGGACGAACCCTCTGGGCGCCTGTGCCTCGAGCCGGGACTGATGCACGACGATGCTGGTCGCGTGAAGCGAAGGGGTCCCGCGGCGCGCCCCGAAGACCGCCGCCCCGAAGACCGCCGAACCACGGGCCGCGCCCCGGCGGGACGGAGGCGGGCGGGCAGGCGTCCCGGGGCAGCCTCCGATCCCGGTGGGGGGAACCGCTTCCGCCCCGCCCTCCCCCGCCGTGGCGCGGTCGTGGACCGCGTGGCGCACAGGGCGGCGGCTCTCGGAGAGGACGTTCGGGGGTCAGCCCTTCACGAATGCGAGGAGGTCGGCGTTCAGGACCTCCGCATGCACCGTGAGCATGCCGTGCGCGTAGCCCGGATAGGTCTTGATCGTCCCATTCCGGAGGAGCTTGATCGACTTCAGCGCCGCGTCGGCGATCGGCACGATCTGGTCGTCCTCGCCGTGCAGCACCAATGTGGGGACGCCGATGGCCTTGAGATCCTCGGTCTGATCGGTCTCCGAGAAGGCCTTGATCCCGTCGTAATGGGCCTTCGCGCTGCCCATCATGCCCTGTCGCCACCAGTTCCGAACCACCCCGGGAAGCACCGTCGCGCCGTCGCGGTTGAAACCGTAGAAGGGGCCGCCCGCGACATCGAGGAAGAACTGCGCGCGGTTCCCGGCGGTCGCAGCCCGGAAGCCGTCGAAGACGTCGCGCGGCAGGCCCTCGGGGTTGGCGTCGGTCCTCAGCATCAGGGGCGGCACCGCCGAGACCAGCACCGCCTTGGCGACGCGCCCGGCCGGTTCGCCGTGCCGCGCGACGTAGCGGGCGACCTCGCCGCCCCCGGTGGAATGGCCGATATGGACGGCGTTGCGCAGGTCGAGCGCCTCGACCACCGCGAAGGCGTCGGCGGCGTAGTGATCCATGTCGTGGCCGCGGTCGACCTGCGCCGAGCGGCCGTGGCCGCGCCGGTCGTGGGCCACGACCCGGTAGCCCTGATGCAGGAAGTACAGCATCTGGGCGTCCCAGTCGTCGGAGGAGAGGGGCCAGCCGTGATGGAACATGATCGGCTGGGCGTCCTCGGGACCCCAATCCTTGAAGAAGATTTCGACGCCGTCCTGGGTGGTGACGTAGGTCATGGCGATGGCCCCGGTCTCAGAGAGAAAGATCGTCGCGGTGAATGGCGGTCTGGCTCCACGCGCGTCGGGAATCCTGTCGCGTGGTCGCGGGCCGGCCGCCTCAGCGGCTTCCCGAAGGGGTGAGGATCAGCCGCGTGTCCATGAGACCGGGACCATCGGCGCGGCCGGCCTCGCAACGACGGCCGGGGGCTACGCGGGTCGACAGCGTGAAGACGCCGATCCGGCGCCCGGTGGAGTCGGCCGCCGGGCCGGTGCCGGGCAGAGGCGTTGCGGGTAGCAGCATCGGTCGCGGCTCTCGATCATCGTGACCCGAGGGCGCGCCGAAGGACCAGCGACCGCGTCGGGGATGCCATGAGCTATGGCGCCCGGTGGTCGACCGGGCTTGACGATTTGCGGCGCGATTTGGACGAATGCGTCATGGCGCCGGGACCCGGACGGCGCGCCGTACCGGCGGACCGCGTGCGGCTCCGCTCCGGCTCGTTCGATCGGTGGCTCCGGTCTTGGGCAGGACGTCTTGGGCAGGACGTCTTGGGCAGGACGTCTTGGGCAGGACGTCTTGCGCAGGACGTCTTGGGCAGGAGGATCGTCCACGCGGCGATGGCGCGAACCGGGGACCGGAACGCGCCATCGGGGAACGCTTGAACGGGGAGACACCGGTGCGGGCGCCGGGTCTCGTTCGGTTCCGACCCTCAGCGACCCTGCTGCGGCATCAGCGCCCGAGCCTGCTGGACCGCGTCGCGGCAGGAGGTATCGCCCTTGGCATTGAGATCGGTCGCGCGCTGCAACGCGGTCTTGGCCTGCGAAACCTTGTCCTCGGATGAGAGGCTGGCGGAGGCAGACGCCTCGCCGCCCTTCGATGCCTCGGCCGCGGCGGTCGGCTTGTTCTCGGATTGCGCGCGGACATCGGCCGGCGACGTGGCGATCTGGCCGTTCGCCACCGAATTCGCCGGACCCTTCCCGGCCGCCGCGGCGACCGGTCCGGCGACACCCCCTACCGTGCCCGGGGAGCCGCCGCTCTCGCGGGAGGCGCCGCCCTGCTGCGTCCGATCCGTCTCCGCGGTTCCAGGCTTGGCGGTGCTTCCCGTGGTGCCGGCGGTCTGATCGGCCGACGCGGCGCTGGGGCCCTTCTGCTGTCCGGTGTCCGGCTGGGACACGGGGGCGCCCATGCCCACCTGAGTGCCGAGTTCACGCTTGAGCTTGGCGATGTCGTCGCTGCAGGGACCTCCCTCCTGAGCAAAGGCCGCCGTGCTGACGAAGCCGAGGAGGGAGAATGCGGCGGCACCGCCGATCATCTTGAAACGTTGCATGGGATTCCTCAATGAAATGCTCCCACCAACGTCAATGTAAAGTACAAGTTCATTAAAAACGTATTTACCCGTCAATATTTGCTTCAAGTCAAAACAAAGAACGTTTTGTACAGCATTGCAGCTTCTACGAACGCGAATTCCGATGCGCCCGGAGACAAATCCGGACGCATCGATCTGTCAGTCTGTTATCTCACCGGCGAACGTCCGGCGCGACCAATTCGGATCAGTAGCCGTAACCATAGGCCGGGTAGCCGTAGCCACCGCCGTAGCCGTAGGCGGGTGCGTAGCCGTAACCGCCGCCGTAGTAACCGACCGGACGGCCATAGCCGTAACCGTAGCCGCCGTAGCTGTTCGCCACGATGGCGCCGGCCGCGAGGCCCGCGATGCCGAGGCCGATGGCTGCGCCGGGGCCGATGCCGCGACGGTAGCCGTAGCCGCGACCGTAGCCGCCGCCGTAGCCCCGGTACCCGCCGTAGCCGCCCCGGAAGCCGACGCCGCGATAGCCGTAGCCCCCGTGGCCGTAACCGTAGCCGCCGTGGCCGTAGCCGCCACCGTAGCCCCAGCCGCGGGCCTCGGCAGGGGCCGATGCCAGCAGGCCGAGTCCGAGCAGGGCCGTCGATGCCAGTGCGAGCTTGCGCATGCGATCTCTCCTATCGTGTGGAATGTAGGCTCATAACAGCCCCGAGCTTGGCGCGTTCCAATGCCGACCATGGTTCAACACGTCACAGGGGCAGTAGCCGTTCCCACCCAGATAGGTATCGTAGCCTATAGCGGGTCCAAAGCCGTGGGAAACCGCGGAAGGACCGCCCCGGGTCTAGCTCTGGCCGACCACATAAAGCGTACCTCTGTTCTGCACTGGCCGAACAAGGCTGTGCGGGGATCGCGATCCTTTGATCGGCGCAGCCTGAAGTCTGAGATTCGTCCTGAGAAGCGAAGCAGCACATGCCAAGATGCGCATGAGAGTTCCGGGTTCCGACTTGGAAGCCGAGACCCGGATCAGGACAGGACCGTTCCTTCACCCGCGCGTCAGGCGGCACGCCATGGTGTGAATGCCCTGGCGTGATCTGCGATGATCGGGCGAGGTCCGGCGCGCCGTCCGACCGGGAACGCCTCGCGGATCCGACGCTTGCGCCGGTCCGGACCGAGGGGCTCTCGGGTCTCTCGGAGCGCTGTCCCCACAGAGCGAGGAACAGGTCTCAGGAGCCCGCCAGCATGCTCGTGGATTGGAATACGACGAAGATCAGCGTGACCAGGGCTGCGGCCGCGGCGAGATAAGTCACCGCCTTCATGAACTTGGACATGGTTTCGAAGGCTCCATCTGAAAACGCGTTCGGGCGTGCGGGGCATGCCGCGCGCCGTCACCCAAAGGTCGAGGGGCGTGGGCCCGTCGCCCGTGGCCGGGGCTCGGAAGGACCGGCCGCGTGCAACGGGATCTCGAGCCGGGTCAGGCCGGGCGACGGCCGTCGGCGGCGTAGCGGTCGATGGCCGAGGGCAGCTCGCGCGAGAGCCGGGAGAGGAGCGCGCCGCGGCTCAGGCCGGTCTGCTGGGTCAGGCCGGTCTGCTGGG
>NZ_LMRM01000029.1:0-27260 GCF_001426045.1 Methylobacterium sp. Leaf94 | reverse complement strand
CTCACCCGAACTCAACCCGGTCGAGAACCTCTGGCAGTTCAWGCGGGACAACTGGMTCGGAAACCGGATCTTCCAATCCTACGACGACATCCTCGATCACTGCTGCGATGCCTGGAACAARATCATCGCCCAACCCTGGCGCCYCATGTCCATCGGACTGCGCCGATGGGCCCATGCGTTCTGATCAGTGAGGGTTGGTATGAGACTTCGGCCACCGCCCAGGTAGGAGAGAAAGCTTGGCTGAGACTCCACCGGTCCGACTTCTGCGCCCGCGCGAAGAGCTCGACTATAACGACACGCAGTCCGTAATCCTCCCGACGGCTGTCAGCCCGCTCGATGTCTGGAACGCTATCGCCTCGAAGCCGCGACCGCTCATGACCCTCGCCTTTCGCGTGAGGGATGCGATCGCAACCCGCTTCGGCGTCAAGGCCATCGGCGGCTTTTCCAGGGAGCGGCGGACCCATGTCTGCACGGGGGACAAACTGGATTTCTTCTTGGTGGAACAGAGTACGCCGGACATGCTCGTCCTGACCACGCGGGACCGGCATCTCGACGTCATGATCTGCCTCGCGACAGCTGGTCGCCGTCTCACGATCACCTCGTCGGTTGTGGTCCACAATGCGTTCGGCCGGGCCTACATGGCGCCAGTGGGGCCGATTCACCGAATGATCCTCGCCGCCGACCTGCGGCGCCTCGGGACGTCCCTTGCGCAAGATGCGTCTCGCTCCGGCATCTAACCCGTCACTGCGGCCCCGTGCCAGGATTTCCATGCCGCGGTCGTCCGGGCCGATGACGGACAAGCCGTATGGGCGAGCCTCGCCCCGGTACCAGAAAACGGAAATGGCGCGCCTCACGGCGCGCCATCTTACTTAATTCAGCGGCCTGTCCGAGAACAGGCCACTGGCGTTTCCGTTTCAGACGCCGCCTCAGACGGCGCGGGCCTGGTGCAACTGCTCGATCTGCTGCTGGGTATAGCCGAGATCGAGCAAGACTTCGTCGGTGTGCTCACCGAGCAGCGGGGAGGCCTTCACCTCGACTTGCATGTCGGAGAACTTGATCGGGCTGCCGACGGTCAGGTACGAGCCGAGCTTCGGGTGCGGCACCTCGACAACGGTGCCGCTGGCGCGCAACGACGGATCGTTGGCGATCTCCTTCATCGACAGCACCGGTGAGCACGGGATGTCGAACTTGCGCAGGATATCGACGGCCTCGAACTTCGTCTTGTCGGCGAGCCAAGCCTCGATCGTGCCAAAGATGTCCATGATCTTGTCCTGGCGGGCGCGGGCGGTGTTGTAGGCCGGATCGTCGATCCACTCATCCTTGCCGATCGCCTTACAGATCGGGGCCCAGGCATGACCCTGGATCGTGAAGTAGATGTAGGCGTTCGGATCGGTCTCCCAGCCCTTGCACTTCAGCACCCAGCCTGGCTGTCCACCGCCACCCGCGTTGCCGCCGCGCGGCACCACATCCGAGAACTCGCCGTGGGGGTACTGCGGGTATTCCTCCAGGTAGCCGAGGGCATCGAGACGCTGCTGGTCGCGCAGCTTGACGCGGCAAAGATTGAGCACCGAGTCCTGCATCGAGACGGCGACCTTCTGGCCCTTGCCGGTCTTGTTTTTCTGGTGAAGCGCTGTGAGAATGCCGATCGCCAGGTGCATGCCGGTGTTCGAATCACCGAGAGCCGCGGCGCTCACAGTAGGCGGACCGTCCCAGAAGCCAGTGGTGGAGGCCGCGCCGCCGGCACACTGCGCCACGTTCTCGTAGACCTTCAAGTCCTCGTAGTGGTGGCCATCCGAGAAGCCCTTCACCGACGCCAGGATCATGCCGGGATTGAGCTCCTGGATGCGGGACCAAGAGAAGCCCATGCGGTCGAGGGCGCCAGGGCCGAAGTTCTCGACCATGACATCGGATTGCTTGATTAGGTTCTCGAGGACTTCCTTGCCCTCGGGAGTCTTGGTGTCGAGCGTCAGGGAACGCTTGTTGGAGTTGAGCATGGTGAAGTAGAGCGCATCGGCATCCTCGACGTGGCGAAGCTGCGTGCGCGTCACGTCGCCGGCCCCAGGGCGCTCCACCTTGATCACGTCGGCGCCGAACCAGGCCAGTAGCTGGGTACAGGCCGGACCAGCCTGGACGTGGGTGAAATCGATGATCTTGATACCCTCGAGCGGCTTGCTCATCGTGGCGTTCTCCCTGTTGGCTCAGACGATTGTCGAAGTTCGCGGCTTGCCCGGTCGATCCGGGTTCTGGGTTGGCCGGAAACCCGTGGTGGGTGATCCCGGCGGTCTGTCGCGCCTCGCCCTCAGGCGACGCGGGATTCGAGGGCCGCCAAGCGGCGGCGTAGTTCACGCTCGTCGTTCCAGCGCTGGGTTTCATCGCGGATGATCGCGGCGATACCCGTAACGGCGTTGTCGAGGCCGTGGATCAGCCCGACCGTGAAGGCGATGGAGAGCGTGTGGCCATCCTTATGGATGGCTGGGACTCGCAGGACGTCGGCACCGTACTTGGTGACGCCCGTCTTCATGGTCTTGGCATAGCCCTCCCAGTGGCGCCGGCGCTGACGCTCCGGGGTGATGAGATCGAGAGACTGACCGACCGCCTCCTCCGCCGCGTACCCGAAGATCCGCGTCGCGGCGGGATTCCACACGGTGATCGCACCGCTCGTGTCCGACACCACAACGGCATCGCCGGCTGCTGCCACCAGGACAGCAAAATCGATCGGGCTCGTCATGCGCTGACCCTCATCTCCCTGTCCGTGCTGCGGATATCGTCTCCGTCGCCCGGTTTATCGACCGGGCGGGCTCGAACCTGGGGCGAGACGATGGTCATCCATCGGCATGGAACACTCCCCTCTTTGTCCGTCAGACTTGAAGCCGTTCGATGGCGTCGGAAGGACTTGGTATTTTTCGCTGTTCCAATCGTTGGTATTTGGTATGCCAACGTAGATAAGGTGTCAACTCGCGGAGCTGACGTCAATTGCCCCAGGGAGCTTGGGCCTTGGTGACAGCGTTCTCGGATGACGCCGGCACGCTGCAGGCAACGAGAATCGGCAGGGGAGAGCCGCCATGGGTCCAGGCCCGAGCATCACGATCACTCAGATCGAGGGCTACAAGTTCGCGATCGATTTCGGTGGAATCCTGCCCCACCTGATGGTCGATGAGGCCATTCCCATCGGCAGCGGCGAAGGCCCGTTCCCCGAACAGCTCCTCGTCTCTTCGGTGACGAACTGCCTGTGCGCCAGCCTCGTCTTCGCGCTCGGTAAGTATAAGCAAGAGGCCGGCAGCATCCGGGCCGAGGCGCACTGCGAGGTCACCCGCAACGCCGAGAACCGTCTGCGCATCGCCGGCATCGCGGTCGCGATCAGCCTCGGGGCGACCGCCGACTCCGTACCCCGCATCGACCGGGTGCTGGAGCAGTTCCAGCGCTTCTGCACGGTTTCCGAAAGCGTGCAGGCCGGCATCCCCGTCGTCGTCTCTGTCCGGGACAGTGCCGGCACGCTGCTCACCTGAGCCTTATGCTTTTCCAGGAAGGAGTCGCCATGACGACATCACCGAAAGTCTCCGGCCAGAACCCGCCGATCGCCCACGAGCCGGAAGACCTCGCCCGCCTCTTCAACGAACGCGCCAATGCAGGCGACGTGGACGGCCTCGTTGCCCTCTACGAGCCCGATGCGGTGCTGGCGGCCGGGAAGGTCGTGGCCACCGGACACGGCGAGATCCGGCAATTCTATGCCGACCTCTTGGCGCGCAAGTCTGATTTTCCGGTCGCCGAGACCCTCCCGGCGATCCGGAACGGCGATCACGCCATGACCTTCGCGCGACTGCCCAACGGGACGATCTCGGCTGAAACCGCACGGCGCCAGGCCGATGGCGGATGGCGCTGGCTGATCGATCAACTGAAGATCAAGCCCCTCCAGGCGGACATGGCCGGTTGACTGACGCCTCCCCTCCGACTGCTTCCGAAACCCAGGGTTCCCGCTTGATCGATCCCCGCCTCGCCGGCCGGCTCGCCTTCGCGCACCGGCTCCCCACCAAGGAGCCTCTTCCCCCCGGTCGCCATTGTCTCGGGCTGTTCGCCGAGCGGGACGCGATCCTCGTGGTACCCGAAAGCGTCGATCCACGCCGGCCAACACCTCTCGTGGTCCTGTTCCATGGTGGTGGCGGCAGCGCAGAGAAGATCCTGCCGATGCTGGAGGCCCATGCCCAAGCGCGGGGCTTCCTACTGTTGGCACCCCAATCGATGTTCCCGACTTGGGATCTCGTCATTGGCGGCCATGGACCCGACCGCGAGCGTGTCGACGAGGCTTTGGCCGAGGTGAGCACCCGTTACCTACTCGATCCGACGCATCTGATTTTCGCGGGCCACTCGGATGGTGGCAGCTACACGCTCTCCCTCGGCCTAGCCAACGGGCATGTGGTCACCCATCTCCTCGTCTCCTCGGCCGGCTTCCTGTCCGTTCACCTGCAATCGGGCGTTCCACGGATCTTCCTTTCCCATGGAATCCGCGACGAGCAGATTCCGATCGATCGCAGCGCGCGGGTTCATGTCGCCCGGTTGCGGGAGGCCGGATACCCGGTCATGGCAGTCGAGTACGACGGCCCCCACGCCTACAGCCCAGTCATCGTCGCGCAGGGCGTCGATTTCGTTCTCGCCGCAGCATAGCTGCCGGAAACCGCAGGTAGCGCGGAGATCCATCCCGTCGAATCCGGTACGGGCCCTCTCTTTTATGTTGGTGCAGTGCATCGCGGATCAGCAACCTGCTCTGGGACCAGCGCAGTCACCACTGAACCCAGCTACCGCGGTAACCCCATCCGCCGGCGTATTCATGCCGACTGCGCCAGGGAATGCAGGCCTGCCAGACGGA
This sequence comes from Methylobacterium sp. Leaf94, assembly GCF_001426045.1. Lineage (NCBI taxonomy): Bacteria > Pseudomonadati > Pseudomonadota > Alphaproteobacteria > Hyphomicrobiales > Methylobacteriaceae > Methylobacterium > Methylobacterium sp. Leaf94. The sequence continues at coordinate 22,399 of NZ_LMRM01000029.1, read as the reverse complement.
TCTGGCGCCCCCCCTTGGCAGATCCGATGCGTGCGGTCCTGCGTGTTTGCGCGGTCATCCCGCCATCTTGAAATATGCCCGCAATTCACAACGCAGCCTCCCGAACGTGACGATCGCGCTGCTTTTAATCCGATTTTTACAAGATGATTCTTCTCTAAGGTCAGACTAGACTATCCTGGACTGGGGTGCATACGTGATGGAAGCAGCCGAGAAACCCCTCCTCGTGGATTCGCTCGATCAGGAAGCGGAGCGGATTCGGAACATCTTCAGCACTTCGTTCCCCCACTCGAGCGACGATCTGAATCGTCTGATTCCTGAGAACTTTACGGATACGTTGTCCCGTAGGTCTGAGCCCACGCCGAAGGCGGAGACCGACGAGTTCGACTGGTCGATCACGCTCGCGAACATCGAGGCGATCGTCGATGCCAGTAACGCCAGCAAGAGCTCGGTGGCTGACGCGGAGCGGCGGGCTGAAATTGCCGAAGCCAAAGCCCGGGAGGCGATCCATTGGCTCCGCCTTCTCCATGAAGCCGTCCTGAAGGGGATGCCTGCTCCATCTGTCTAGGGCATCAGGCCTGCCCAGGATCACCGATTCTGCAGCATCGCGACGGTTGGAACGCTGGCAGCGTTGCGATCGAGAGCGACTTCGCGTGTCCCTCGGCGCTCAGCCACCGCGGCAGGGGCCGCGAAAAAGATCCTCTGAAGCCTTGCGCCGAAACAGCGTCCGCCAGCGTCGTCGTCGATGCTTCGGGCGAGCGTGGTTGATGTGGCAGTGCTGACAGGAAGCGACGAGGTTCATGCCCGCATTGTTAGCGATGGCTTGATCGCGATGCGCCGTCACCAGAACCACGTGTTGAGCGTACCTGCTTGAGGCCGACAGCTGTCCCAACCGAGACGGCGACCGCTTGGTCGGCGCAATCCCAGACCGTTGTCGCGACATCCCATCAGCGGCCATCACCAAGATGGAAGACGACCTCTCGATAAGCCGCCCACTCCCTCGCAACGATCGCGCGCTCGGAGCGGATCACGGCCGAAAGTTCCGGCCAGTCGATTGCATAGAAGGCGAGGTCTACGCGGCGGATTGGCATCACCAGCAAAAGGCCACGCATTTCGGGGACTGAAAAGTGCCCGATCTTCAGTCAGTCCGACTTTGGCGGATGCGGGGGCGATCGAGACCGTCGGCGCGTTAATCTGCGTGGCTCGAAGGTGCCTGCCATTCCACCCCAGCATGTTCGCGGATATCACCCGGTGCACTTCCGGTATCGGCATCGCTCGCCCAGCCGCTGGGTTCTGCGACATCAACGATCTCGTCTTCCGGATACGCAGCTTCCAAGAACAGCCGCGCTTCCCCTTCAGCAGCGGCCCGAACGGTCACCAAGGGCTTTGTCCCCGCGGCGGAACGGATCTTGGCAATGAACAGCTTCGTCATGGTCAACCTTCCTGAACGATCCCCTCCTCTCACAGAGGGCAGCGGTGGCGAACAACAAGGGATTCCCGCCCCACCATTCAAGGTTACCGCTGACGTCTGATGGGAAACGGCTGCCTGCCTGGAACGAGAACCGCAGCCGTCGTGACAAAACTTGAGCTCATCACCGATGGTTTTCACGATTTTCACGCGCAGCAACTTCAAAGATGCAGACGCTTTGATCGGGACGCAGATGCCAAATCATGCGATGGATGATAGGCGGTCGGAGCGGTCCACGCTGCAGTCGCGCGGTGCGCGTATCCTCATCGAGCTTGCCAATCCTGCGAGTTGTGCCCTCGTTGACCGCTCGTTGGGTGGAATACGATCGCGGGTCGTTGGCGTTCTGGGAATCCCCAATCGTTTCGTCTTGCAAATTCGATCCGTGAAACTTCGGGTACGGGTGGCTTGGCGCAACCCTGCCGAACTCCGCGTTGCGTTCGAGAGAGATTAATTCCCACACGGTCACGAAGTCAGTCCATCATCTGGCCTCGTCGCATCCGGCGGTCCCACCCGCGACATCTCCGGCTCGCCATTTCAGCGGAGTTGGGGATAGCCGTCAGACAGGTTCCGTTTGGCGATCTGCGGACGCTTCGGTCGCAACCAGTCCGAAACTTCCGCGACGGCATGCTGATACCGGCAAGATCGATCCAGGGTGAGCGATCCGTGTGCGAGGGACATGGCACAAACGTTCAGACGCCGCCTGTTCCTCGAACGGGTTTCCTGCCGGACATCTGCACAACCTCTCGCGCTTGAGGCCGAATTCACGCGGGACAACGTGGATATCGCCTGTCAGGCTCTGTCCTTGAAGCTCGTCTCGCTCGTGGAAGTGGATGATGAGAGCAACTACGCATTTCGGATCACGCGTCCCGGGCTTCTCCTGCTTGCCGGGCAGATCGAGGACGCGGCGGCGCTGATCGATCGGGGGCTAGGCATCAGGCGGCTTCCGATCCCAGCGCCTTGGGGCTTGATCGGCAACAAACTCCGCCCCGGCGGCCCGGGAATGTCCCTGAAAGGAAGTGGACCTCGTGCCTACGCGACGCAGCTGATCCTGGCGGTCGCCTCCGGCCATGCGATCGTTCAGGGGGATGTCGTTCGCGGCAACGCGAATGCTCCACGTCCTGGCGCGTTCACCGAAGCGCCGCGCCAATCGGAGCGACTCGGAACGTCGTTGCCTCTTAGAGACTGGGGCCGAACCAAGGATCGGGATCACCCAGTGTGATCCGGGCTTGGCCGCTGCTGCCGCACGCGGTGTTCGCGCACCGGATAGGTGCCGGCCGGCGCCTCGACACTCCGTCTTGATCACCCAAGCGTCATCAAAAGGCTTGCCTGGATGTGCGAGCGGCATGCCCGATGAACATTCAGGTTGATCAGGATTTCGCGTTGAGGAACTGCGTATTACGAATTTTCATATTGCGCTGGTCTGGAGCTCTGTCTGACTAACACCGCACTGCCGTGACCAACCCCAGCGCATGGAGGGCGCATTTCGGGGGTGAAGGATCGAGGTCACGCCACGTAGGAGATGCGAGCGCAGAATCCGCAGCGCCGCGGAAAGTCGGCGAACGCCGAGCCATCTCGGGGGCGTCGGATCGTCGGAAAAGCTCAGCGTAGGCCGCGCGCCGCCATTTCCTCGGGAGCCTGCAGCGCCGCGTCCAGACGCGCGATGAGCGTTGTCAGGTCGACTGGGCGGTAATCGCAGGCATCAACGCCGACATCCCAGGAACGGGTCGTATCCGGCAGGCAGGCATGCGTATGTCCATACAGGTGCCGGGTCTCCCGCCAGAAGCCCGGCCAGGAACGGTGCGGGTAATGCGAGAGAAAGAGCCGCAAGGCGAAGCCTTTGGAATTCTCTACGGTGATAGGGGCGCTTTCCACCGGTGGCTCGGTCCAGGGCAGTTCGAGCACCCGGTTCGTATCATGATTGCCTCGCACCAAGCGCTTGATGCCATTCAGGCGAGCAAAGACAGCGGCACAATGCGCGCGGCTGGCATCAGCGGCGAAGTCACCGAGGTGCCAGACCTCGTCGGCCACTCCGACGACCATATTCCAGCGGGCGATCAGGGCCTCGTCGTGGGCCTCCACGGACCCGAAAATCTGACGTCGACGCTGAACGAGAGATGCGTCACCAAAATGCGTGTCGGCCGTGAAGTATGTCGCCATGCATCCCGAGGAATAGTTGCGCTTCAGAAAGGAATGGAAGAGCCGGCGCGCTGCCACGCAACGAAATTGTGCGACCTCTTTGGCGTTCAAGCTGGCGCAATGTCGCTTGTATCGAGACGACAATCTTCACGGGGTCGGCCGTTCAGCGCGCTGCCACGCGCAGGAACCCTGGCTCGTTGGCATCCATTTCCCCGACGCAGCCCTACTCAGAGCCTGTTTGAGCCCCTCCGCCGGCCGCCCCCATCTGTCTGATCTTGCAAGCGGGATTGGACGAGGTGGCCCGTTTCCTGATTCGAGCCGATCCGCCGGGCCGTCCAGAAGCGACGGCGGCGCGTCAATTGCTGGCGGGGATCGCATGGTACCTGCGAACGGGCGGAGGATGGCGGACGTTGCCGGCCGGCTTTCCGCCCTGGCGCACGGTCTACGGCTGGTTCCGGCGCTGGATCGAGAAGGGACTGTTCGAGAGCCTGATGCCGGCTCTGGCGCGCCGTCAGCGGCGGCGTTGCGGACGTCGGCCCGATCCACGGCTGGCGATCATCGACACGCAGACAGTCAAGTGCATCGGGGTACGCGGGCCGCGCGGCTACGATGGCGCCAAGAAGCTGGTCGGGCGCAAACGCGTGGCCCTGGTGGATGCCGAAGGGCACGTCCTGGCGCTGGCCGTCGTGCCGGCCAACGTGCAGGATCGCGACACCCTGCCGGCGCTGGGTGCGGACAAGCAGGCGTGGCCCAGCCTGCGTCCGGCTCTCCTTGACGGTGCCTTCATAGGCCGAGCGCTGCAAAAATGGTGCAACCTTCGAGGCATGCGCCATCGCGTGGTCTAAACGCAGCCGGACCAGAAGGGCTTCGTCGTGCTGGAGCGGCGCTGGGTCGTAGAAAGGACCTTCGGCTGGCTCAGTCACTGGGGCGGCCGACACCGTGAGCGCGCTGGTCGCCTCGACGTCGCAAAGGGTCGCCTCGCCTGCGTCGCTAGCCTCATGGCCGCCAACGCCCTCAAGAATCCCGCCTGAAATCATGATCTCAAACAGGCTCTGAGGCGGACGCGCGCCCCGTCTCCGCCGGGTTCAGCGGACTTGGCCGGGCCGGACCGCTGGAACGAACGTGGGTTGTCTCCCATGCCGGCAGTCGCCGCACGGCTTCGTGAAGCAGTGAGTGAGCTGGGCATGGTCTACAGACAGCGCCTGTTGCCTCCCTGATGGCCGCGTCGTCCTCAGGGTCACCGGGTCCTCGGACGGAGGCGGCCAGCACCGTACGGGCAATTCCATGGTTCATACCGGCTACGACCCCGCCCTTGTGGCGCTCTCGATCGCCATCGCGGTCTTCGCTTCTTACACGGCGCTCGACCTCGCCGCGCGGATCCGCGGCGCGACGGCCGGCCTGCGCTGGGTCTGGGTCGGCGCCGCCTCCCTCGCGATGGGGGGCGGGATCTGGGCGATGCACTTCGTCGGCATGCTCGCCTTCGAGATGGGCGCTCCCGCCACCTATGATCTAAGCATCACGGCCCTGTCGCTACTCGTTGCCGTGACCGCCACAGCGGCGGCCTTCGGCTGGGTCGCGATCCGAGGAACTTCGCAGTCGCTCCTCGTCGCTGGGCCTCTGATGGGCCTCGGCGTTGCCGCCATGCACTATGCCGGCATGTCAGCGATGCGGGTCCCGGGCAACACGGTCTACGATCCGGCCATGGTGGCCGCCTCGGTCGCCATCGCGGTCTCGGCGGCGACCGCCGCTCTATGGCTCGCCTTCCGCCGCAACCGTCTCTGGCAGAAGCTGATCGCCGCCTGCATCATGGGGCTCGCCGTGGCCGGCATGCACTACACCGGCATGGCAGCGGCCAGTTTCACCCTTACGGCGGGCGGCGCCCCCGCGGCGCAGCGGGCGATGCCGGCGGCCGGCCCGCAGAACCTCGCCCTGGCCGTAGCGGGCGTGACTTTCGTTATCCTGTTTCTCGCAATGATGGCGGGCTCCCTCGAACAGGGACGGGTTCAACGACGCCTGCACGTCAGTGAGGCGCGGTTCCGCTCCGCCGTCAGGGCGGTCAACGGCGTCATGTGGAATACCAACGCGGCGGGCGAATTCGTGGAGGAGCAGCCCGGCTGGGAGCAGATCACCGGGCAACCCTTCGCGGAATATCGTGGCGGCGGGTGGACGCGCGTCTTGCACCCCAACGACGCGGAGAATGCCCGCCTCGTCTGGGAATTGGCGGTCCGAACAGGCACGCCCTACGTCGTCGATCAGCGCGTGCGTCACCCGGACGGCGGCTGGCGCCATTACGCGGTGCGCGCCGTGCCGGTACACGACCTCGACGGTGCGATCCGGGAATGGGTTGGCGTCCATGTGGACGTCACCGAGCGGCATGCCTACGAAGCGGCGCTGCGGGAGGCGCGCGACGCCGCTGAGGAAGCGAGCCGCGCGAAGAGCCGCTTCCTCGCCAACATGAGCCACGAACTGCGAACCCCGCTCTCGGCAGTCATCGGCTATGCCGAGATGCTCGAGGAGGAGGCGGAAGACCTCAGGCAAGACAGCTTTCTTGCCGATCTCGGCAAGATCCGCACGAATGCTCAACACCTGCTCGGTCTGATCAACGACGTACTCGACCTATCGAAGGTCGAGGCCGAAAAGATGGACGTGTATGCCGAGGACATCATCGTTGAGGCGTTCGCGCGTGACGCCGCCGCGACCGTCGAGGCACTGGTGGCCAAGAAGGGCAACCGCCTCGTTGTCGACCTCGCATCGGACCTCGGCGATGCGCGCACCGACGCGGTGAAGCTGCGCCAGTGCTTGTTCAATCTGATCGGCAACGCCGGCAAGTTCACCGAGGAGGGGACCGTCACCCTCCGAGTCCGGCGCCACACAACGGCGACGGAAGATTGGCTGAGCTTTGCCGTCGCCGATACCGGCATTGGCATGTCGCCCGAGCAGGTGGCGGGGCTGTTCCAGCGCTTCGCCCAGGTGGACGAGACGACAACGCGCAAGTACGGTGGAACCGGCCTTGGCTTGGCCTTGACCAAGGCGTTCGCCGGCCTGATGGGCGGGGATGTCGTGTTGGAGAGTGCCGAGGGGCGAGGGACGACCTTCACCCTGACCGTGCCGGCCGTTCTCCCCGCCGTCGCGGTTTCTGACATTTCTGAGCCCGATGAGCGGTCCGAGCACGGGGCCGGGGGCAACCGGGGCCTCGTGCTCGTCGTCGACGATGAGGCGAGCCAGCGGGACCTCATGGCGCGCTTCCTGGTCCGGCAGGGGTTCTCGGTGCGAACGGCCGGCGACGGCCGGGCCGGCCTCGACTTGGCGCGCACCCTGTCGCCCCGGGTCATCCTGCTCGACGTGATGATGCCGGAGGTCGACGGCTGGACCGTCCTGGCAACCCTGAAGGCCGATGCGGCGACCCGCGACATACCGGTGGTGATGGTCAGCTTCGTGTCCGATGCGGCGCTTAGCGAGTCGCTGGGAGCAGCCGATGCGCTGCCCAAACCGGTCGATTGGGGACGCCTGAAAGCGGTACTCAGCCGGCTCGGCCCTGTGGGCGGCGGGGTGCTGGTGGTGGACGACGATGCGGGAATGCGCGAGCGCCTGCGCCATGTGCTGGAGCGCGACGGCTGGTCGGTGCGTGAAGCCGGCGACGGGGTCGAGGCCCTGGCGCGGGTTCACGAGACGCGCCCCGCCGTGATCCTACTCGACCTCACCATGCCGGTCATGGACGGCTTCTCGTTCCTCCTACGGCTGCGTGCTCTCACCGACTGCGGCGACATCCCGGTGGTGGTGCTCAGCGCCCGGGACATCTCTCCGGCTGAGCGTAACGAACTCACCGGCGTCGATCGCGTCGTACGGAAGGGGGATGCCAGCCTGCAGGAGTTGGCCGCCGAAATCGCACGGCTCGGACAGCCTGCGGAGATGTCGCCCGTCGAAACCTTGGGAGGCAGCCGGCAGAGCGGTTGACCAGCAAGAAGGCAGCGTCCACCCGGTCAACTGCGCGCGCTGGCGCGGGACGAGGTCCGGCTTCACCAGAACTTCGGGCGGACCGCCATCCTCCGCCTCGACCCGCGCGAAGGCCTGGGCACGACACGCTCGAGGCCCACGTCGACCGTGGTCAGGCGATAGGGAGGCCGGGCTGACCCCGCGATGTGGTCGTAACCGGCGCCCAGCACGCCCTCTGGACAGCGTAGACAGAATTACGACCCTCAACGCGTCGATGGCGCTCATCGCCGCCAGATCGTTCTGGCAGCACAGGCCATCCGGCCCGATGCCGAAGGCATAGAGTGCCCTCACCGCCGCGGACCCGCCGCCGTGGTGGTGGTCTCCCTGCGCCCGGGCGCAGTCCGTGATGCCGAGTTCAGCGAGGCCTTGTCGGAAGGCGGCCTCACGGCGCTCCTGGGCAAGCGTTCCCAGCCAGCCCGCGATGTAGCCGAAGCGACAGGCGCCCTGCTCGTACAGATGCTGCGCGATCGTGTCGCTGGCCCCATGGTCGTTCGGCCACCACCGTGCGGACCCAGCGATTGGTGACCGAGGCGTTCATCGATCACGATTGGGAACGCCGAAGCGCGTCACGGCTTCGGGGGTATTCACCGAGAGCGCACCGAGCATGGCGTCAACCTGATTGTCCGACAGCAGGTCCACGGCCGAGGCGAGCACCCCCTCCATCCTCGACCAAGACGAGCATGACCCACTGTCCCTCCGTTGGCGGACGCGTCCTGAGCATCTGTCGAACGCCCCTAACGGCACCTGCGCGGAGCGCAAGGCATCCCTGCGCGTCTGGCTGCATCGCTATGCAACATCCGCTGCAGCGCACAGTTGTCGGGACATGCCTTTCGAAACCGCGGCGAGGCCCCCGGCCATGATCGCGACTCCTGACATGCTTCCCCCTTCGCACCCGGAGATTCGCATGAGCCTCACATCTGCCCTCGGCCTCACCTCGGTTCGAAAGGTTCGCTACGCTTTCGTCGCCCTCGGCGACATCACCCAGGAGGCGATGCTGCCGGGTGTGGCACACACCGGAAACTCCGAAGCGGTGGCTTTCGTCACCGGGGATCCGGAAAAGGCGCGGGGTGTCGGCAAGCAGTACGGCGTCACAAATTCCTATGGCTACGAGCAATTCGGCGAACTCGTCGACTCGGGCAAGATCGACGCGCTCTATATCGCCACCCCGAACTGGCGCCACGCGGAGTTCGCGATCCCCGCCCTGAAAGCCGGCATCCATGTCTTGGTGGAAAAGCCCCTAGAGATTTCGACGGCGAAGTGCCGCGAGATCCTCGACGTCGCGAAGGGCTCGCCGGCGAAGCTGATGGTGGCCTACCGGCTACATTTCGAGCCCGCAACCCTCGCGACCATCGACCTGATCCGCTCTGGCAAGCTCGGCGACCTGCTAACCTTCGCCTCGACCTTCACCCAGATGGTCTCGCCTGAGAACCACCGGGCTCGCAGTGGCATTGAGGCCGGACCCATCTTCGACATGGGTCCTTACCCAGTGAACGCCGCCCGCTACGTTTTCGGGTCGGAGCCGACCGAAGTGGTCTCCGCCGTCGGCGTACGCCACCCTGAGGCAGGTCTCGGCGATTTCGACGACACGGTCGCCGTGACCTTACGCTTCCCGGGCAACCGCTTGGCGCAGTTCGTCCTATCCTATGTGGGCAATACGCTCGACACCTACACGGTGGTGGGTACGAAGGGGAGCGTTGAGGTAAACCCCGGCTACATGTACGGCAAGTCTCTCGAACACACCGTTACCATCGGTGGAAGTAAGACCCACGAGAGCTTTAAGAACACAGACCATTTCGGTGGTGAACTGCGCTACTTCTCCGACTGCATCCTGAACGATTGCGACCCCGAATGCGACGGCGAGGAGGGGTATGCCGACGTGCGGGTCCTGGAAGGCATCGCCAAGGCGCTGAGGACCGGCGAATCCGTCCACCTCGATCCGTTCGACCGGAGCACGCGGATCGACACCGACGCCCAGCGCCAGACGCTCCGCGCCAAGGCATCGCCCGAACTCGTCAACACGTCGAACCCTGGCAAAGGGAAGGAGAAGGTGCCGAAGAACTGATCGCGGCTCGTTCTCGCCCCCCCGTACCGGACCCCAGAACCATGATCGCATCTATGAGGCCCGAGTGGGCCTTGATTCAAGGCCGGACCGGCACGCCCGGCCTCGACGCGGCGCTGACCGGCGGAAGCCAGCGATGAGCGTCGTCGATCTCCGACAGACAACTCCTCTAGAAGCCGCGGCCGCGGCGGATCGCATGCCCGGCCTGCCGGCGCCTGCGTCGCATCCGAACCTTATTCTCGTCGCGCTGGCGACCGGGGGCTTCGCGATCGGCACCACCGAATTCGCCGCCATGAGCCTACTGCCCGCCTTCGCCCCCGATCTTGGGATCGATGCCGCCACGGCGGGCCATGTCATCAGCGCCTACGCCCTTGGCGTCGTGGTGGGCGCTCCCATCATCGCCGTGCTGGCGGCTCGCGTCGCACGGCGGACCCTCCTCGTCACCTTGATGGTTCTGTTCGCTCTCGGTAACGGATTGTCGGCGCTGGCTCCGAGCTACTCTTGGATGCTGGCCTTCCGTTTCCTCGCCGGACTGCCGCACGGCGCCTATTTCGGGGTGGCAGCCCTGGTCGCCGCCTCGCTTGTCCCGCGCGAGCGGCGCTCGCAGGCGGTTTCGCGGGTCATCGCGGGCCTGACCATCGCGACGGTGGTTGGGGTGCCGCTGGCCAACGGCATCGGCCAACTCGTCGGCTGGCGCTGGAGCTTCGGTCTGGTGACCCTCCTCGCCACGGTGACCGCGATCCTGGTTCGGATTCACGCCCCTCTCGGCGCACCGGCCCGGGGGGCCAGCGCCCTGCAGGAGCTTGGGGCTCTACGGCGCGGTCAGGTCTGGCTGACCCTCGCCACCGGTGCCATCGGCTTCGGCGGGCTGTTCTCCGTCTACACCTATCTGGCTTCGACGATGCTAGAGGTCACCCACGCATCGCCGAGCGCCATCCCGCCGGTGCTTGCCCTGTTCGGCCTGGGCCTCACCCTCGGGAATCTCGTCTGTGCCTGGGCGGCCGATCGAGCGCTGATGCTCTCGGCCGGCGCGACCCTGGTCTGGAGCGCCTGCGCACTCGCTCTCTATCCCTACGCCACCGGGAGCCTCTGGACTCTCGGGCCGGTCGTCTTTCTCATCGGCTGCGGTGGCGGACTCGCCTCCATCCTGCAGACCCGCCTGATGGATGTCGCCGAGGATGCACAGACGCTTGCGGCCGCTCTGAACCACTCCGCCTTCAACGTCGCCAACGCTCTCGGACCCTGGCTCGCAGGGTTCGCGCTCACGGCGGGGTTCGGCCTCCCCTCCACCGGCTGGGTTGGCGTCGCCCTGGCCTTGGGCGGTCTGGCGATCTGGGCGGCGTCGTTCCTCATGGAGCAACGCGTCGAACACGGGCTTGCCATCGACAGGCCGTGAAAGCAGCGAAGCCTGCGTTCCTTGCGGGATCGCGACGTCGCGGCAGTCGGCCCCGTGTACGAGCCCGTATCACGCTGGTTCTCCATGGGTTCGGGGCGACGGCGAGCGACGGGATATGATAGCAGACGCTGCCTCTCGACATGCAGCATGAGGGACCGGACGATGGTGGGAGGCGAGGACGATCTGCTGAGATTTCTCGATCGCGACGCGGCGGATACGGTCTTCCGTGAGCATGTTGCCAGAGCGATGGAGGCAGCGCCGTCGGCCGATGAAAGGGTTTCCACGGCGTCACCTGCGGTTTCCTTGATGATCACCAATCGTCAGAGAGCCGATCTCCGGGCCCTCGGGTTTTCGGAGAATACCATTCGGTGCATGACGCCGGCCGAAGCGCATGAGCACCTTGGGCTCGACAAGCCCGGACGCTAGCGGACCGGATCCACGGCATGCCGATGCTCAACGGCGGGACGACCCCGCGCCGCAGCACTGGCAGTCTTCTGGGGATACTGAGCCGACACGGACTACCAGACCGCGCCAATCGGCGCGTAAGCTCCGCCCCGGATCGCCCCGGTACGGGTTCGCGCGATCGGAGGACTGCTGGACCTGGACAACGTGGCACCGACGCACGCCCTCGACGTGATCGCAGACGCCCTTGAGACGACGGGCGCGTACCGCGTCCTCCGGCAGCTCAGGCCCTTCGCGGATGCCGACGCGCGGCCGATTGAACCGACCTTCGTCGGCCTGATCGTCGACACGGAAACCACCGGGATCGATCACACCCACGACACGGTGATCGAACTCGGCATGATCAAGTTCGAGTACGGCGCGAGCGGGCGGGTCTACCGCGTACTCGACACGCTCAATCAGCTCCACGACCCCGGCCGGCCCATCCCGCCCGAGATTACCCGCCTGACTGGAATCGGTGACGCCGATGTGGCTGGGCAGTGCATCGACGACGAGGCTGTAATGGCGATGGCGGCCGACGCCGCCGTGGTGATCGCCCACAACGCCAGCTTCGACCGCCAGATGTGCGAGACCCGCTGGCCAGTCTTCGCCGAGAAGAACTGGGCCTGCTCCTGCCATCAGGTGCCCTGGCACGCGGAGGGCCACGAGGGGCTGAAGCTCGGCTACCTGCTCATCGATCACGGGTACTTCCACAAGGGCCATCGCGCCATCGACGATTGTCACGCGCTGCTGGCACTCCTCGCGGCGCCTCTGAAGGCCTCTGGGCGTTTGGCTCTCGCCTGCCTGCTCGAGACCGCGCGCAAGCCGACGGTGCGCGTCTGGGCCACGGGCTCTCCCATCGCCACGAAAGACGTCCTGAAGGGACGAAGCTACCGCTGGAGCGGGCGGCGACGCTGCTGGTACATCGACATCGAGGAGGAGCGTCTCGACCTCGAGCGCGCCTTTCTCTGCCAAGAGATCTACCAGCGCGAGATCCACGACTTCGTGGCGGATCGGATCACCGCCCGGGATCGATTTTCCGTCCGAACCAATCCGGAAATCTGAGTCAGTCTGAGGTCGACCGCCTCACAACGGACGCTTGGCACGCCGCCCGAGAACCAGGGCTGTCGCCGTCGCGAGACCGGCGGCGATCGACAGGGTGGTCAGTGGATGGAGTGTGGCGCGCGTGTAGGCGCTGGTGCGCATCACGTAAATCGGCGAGTCGCCACGCTCTGCGCCGGCCTGAACCGGGGCGTGCAGGGCACCGGTCGGGTTCCGGGGCGTCTCGGAACGCTTCTGCAGGGCAATGATGGCGGGCGCGAGTTCGTCGTAGGCGCCGGGCACGAACTCCTTGCCCATGACGAACATCTTGCCGGCCCCGCCCACGAAGATGTCCCGCTGCGGATGTACGGCCGCGTGGAGGATGGCGTTGGCGACCTCGGACGGCGGATAGATCGGCGGGGGCAGCGTCGGCTCCCGGTCCATGTAATTGCGCGCCCGGTTCGGCAAGGGCGTGTCGATGGAGGTAGGCTTGACCAAGGTGACCGAGACTGGCGCGCCCTCGGCGATCAACTCCATGCGTAGAGTGTCGGTGAATCCCTTCACGGCATGCTTGGAGGTTGCGTAGAGGCCCTGGAACGGGAAGGCGAGGTCAGAGGCGACGCTTCCGACATTGATCAGGGCTCCGCCGTGCCGGCGCAGGTGCTCGACCGCGACGAGGGAGCCGTTCACCGTACCCCAGAGATTGGTTTGGATCAGGCGCTCATGATCGGCGTAGTCGATCGCGCTCAATGGGCCGTAAACGGTCAGCCCGGCAACGTTGACCCAGGTGTCGAAACCACCAAAGCTCGCCCGCGCCTCGTCGGCGATCGCCTGCACGTCGTCGCGCCGACCGACATCCGCCGTCACGGCGACGGCGTGACCGCCCTCGGCCTCGATCTCGCTGACCACGCGCGCGAGGACATCGGTGCTGCGGGCCGCCAACACGACTCGGGCGCCCCGCTGGGCGGCCATTCGCGCGGTCGTCAATCCGATGCCGCTAGAGGCCCCGGTGATGACAATAACCTGATCCCGCAGGGCCTTGTGTCTCATGCACCCGCCTCCTCATCAAACCCAGCGATCCGCCGGCTGAGGAACATACGCACGAAGCAGCCGGCTGTTGCGCGAAGGAGGCCAGCTTGCGTGCATTTCGCGCAGGCCAGCGTAGCCTGCGCTGGGCTCGTCCTAGAACTTGCGCAGGATGGGACGTGATCCCTCCGGCAGGTCCTTGTCTTGGTAAATCGGCACCGTGGCGCGCAGCCACCCACGGGTCTCGAGGCCTGCATAGTTGCGCTGAACGATGTCGCGCGTGACGTAGGCCTGAAGGTTCACGGGGCCGAAATTGTAGCCGACGAGCGCGCCCACCGCGACTTGGCCCTGACGTGCGTAGCTCGGATCGTGCGTCGGGAGATCGGTCGATCCGAAAGCGACCGGCCCGACCTCCCACCGGTCGAAATGTTTCGTGGCCGTGAGGTCGAGATTGAGGAAGTCCGGGTAAAAGGTCCCGCTGGACGAGCGCGTGTCGAAGAAGGTGCCATAGAGGAAGTTACCCGTCAGATTCCAGCCGTCGCCGTTGTAAGTGATGGCGAAGCGCTGATGCAGGACCGGGTTCTGGATGACGATCTCCGTGTCGCTCGGGAGATAAGCGCCGAGGAGGTAGCTGAAGTTCACGTCGTGCCCGAGCTTCCAGGCCACCTGCGCGGCCAGCAGCGTCTGGCCGAACCCGCTCTGGTAGGCAGCCCCCCGGGTGCTCGACGCCACGATCGGTTGCAGGACGACGAATTGCAGTCGTCCTCCGACGACCTCCGCCGGGGTCGCCCAGATGAACGACGGCAGGTTGATGTTCGAGTCGGTGGAGCGTGGAGCGAGATCGCGCGAGCCAAAACTCGACGTGTTGATGAAATAGAGGCCCACCGGCAACGGCGCACCCGGCGGTTGCCCCACCGTCTGCCCCGGCTGTGCCGCCGAACCGGCCCTCGCGGAAGGGCTGCCCAACGCGAGGGCCAGGAGGACGGCAATCGGCGCGCCCTGCATTGTCCGGCGAAACCCAGCTGTCTTCATGTCCATGGTCCAAACCAGCCTGTTATCGGCTGGGGTTCATGACATGCCGATCGCGAGGATGGTGTCCTCCTATACGCGCGGCGCACAGTTGCAGTGGTGCCGTCGCCGTCGCGCAACACCCGCCGCCGTCGCCCGACAGCGACCATCGCCGCGGCGTCCATGGCTCACCTCATCGGGGCCGAAATTGCGCCGCGCTCACGGTGGATGGAACCCGATCCTCGGCGGTCTCTTCCCCGTATGAAGCACGAACCTGAGAGGGAAGCATGACTTCGGACAAGGCAGAAACGGATACCCGCGCCATCCCGCCTAGGGCCAAGTCGCTCGTCGAACCGCGGACCAGCAACGATGCCGCCGAGGCCGGCCCGACCTCACCCGGCAGTGTCGAGCCGTCCCGTAATCGGGGGCCGGAGACGGGCGGTTACGACGACCACTCGCCCAGCCGGCACCCGACGAATAAGGAAGGCGGGTATGGCGCCGGCTGAAGGCGGTCAACGGGGCATCGTACATCGGCAGGATGCCCCGTGCAGCCTCATCGCATCCGGTCCAACGACCCGCCCCAAGCAGAGGCGGCGGGCCGTTGTGTGTGAGACCCCGTTTCATAAGGCGCGGGCGATCCGTCTGACGAGGATCATGGCTGCGGCGAGCACGAAGAAGGCGAGCGCAGAGGACGGGGTCGCCTCGTGATCGCGGGCCAACCTGCGGCAGCGGGCGATCCAACCGAAGCTCCGCTCAATGACCCACCGCCTGGGTTGGACCGAAAAGCCCTTCTGGCCTTCCTTGGGTTCGACGATCTCGACCGTGATGGTCGTGGCCGTGCCAACGCGCTCGCCTCGATAGGCACGGTCGGCAAAGCAGTGGGCGAGGAAGGGGAACAACCCACGCGAGGCTCGAAGTAGGGCAATCGCGCCGTGGCTGTCGTGCAGGTTAGCGGGTGAGACCCCAGCCAAGAGCAGGCGGCCGTCCGTATCCGTCAGCGCGTGGCGTTTGCGCCCGACGACGCGCCGGGCCGGATCGTAACCGCGCTTGCCGGCCACCCCCACGCCACCCGAGCGGGCGGCTTGCGCATCGACGACACAGCCGGTCGGGCAAGCCTCGCGTCCGACCCGCTCACGGTCGACCAACGTGAGGGCATGGGCGAGGCGTTCGAACACGCCTGTCTGCGAAAGGCGCAAGAACCAGCGATGGACCGTGCTCCACGGCGGGAAGTCCAGCGGCAGATGCCGCCACGCGCATCCTGTCCGCAGCACGTACAAGATGCCGTCAACGACTGCGCGCAGTGGCCGGCGCCACGGGCGGCCTGTGCTGGACGGCGCCGGTAGAAGCGGCGCAAGCACCGCCCACTCGGCATCACTGAGGCTGGTTGCGTAGGGAAGGCTCTCGCGCGCAAGCTCGGCGCGGGCGGCGGGCGTCCACATCGGGGGTCCTGGGTGAGCGTCAGACACTCTCCCAACACCCACGATGCCCGCCGCTCACCCAACAGCTAAGCTGTTCAGCCCGTTATGAAACGGGGTCTGACGGTCAGTCGTTAACAGCGGGAATGGCGAGGGGCGGCGTCTGCTGGTGTTGGACGACCTGCCAGACTTCATGGGAGATCCGGCGATAGGTCGACGTACAATTGGCTTCGTACGACTCGTCGTCGCGCGATGCCTTGGCATGATAGGCGATGATGATGAGACCCTCCTGGGGACGCGAGATCTGGCCTTTCGTGATCTTAATGCCCGACCAGCGTGGGGTCGCGGCAACCGCCTCGATCGCTTGTGCGCCGCTGAGCACGAAGGGCGGCGTCGGCAAGACCATGAGACACTCGTCGTCGACCAGTTCGCGGTAATGGTTTGCGTCGCCAGTCCATAAGCTCTTCTCGAACGACCAAACGCGATCATCGTCCATGGCAGTCTCCTCCAACTTCAACAGAGTCGAAGGATGACGCCCCTTGTGCGCGGTTCGTTCCCTCCTCCGACGCGGCGGAACCCGCGTCGGAGGAGCCACGGGCCGGGTCGAAAGCACAGGGAGCCAGGATGGCGGCGCATTGTGACCGACGGTCAGTCCGAGGCGAGGCAGTCTCTATACGGCTCGCGCAGCAGACTCGACCGGCCTGACAGAGCCACTCAGACCCAGCCTTCCACCGCAGTGCGATGGTTGATACCGAAAGACAGAACGTCCGTTAGAACTCGGGAATCAATGGTGCCCAGGGACGGAATCGAACCGCCGACACTGCGATTTTCAGTCGCATGCTCTACCAACTGAGCTACCTGGGCCTCAGCCGGTTCGCGTAAGCGGCACCGGCTGGAGCGGGGGTATAGGGGGTGGATTGCAGCCTGTCCAGCCTCGATTGGAAGAGATTTTGACGGGCGCTTTTCGCGCCGGAGCGACGATCTTCAGGCGGTCTGGTCCGGGCGTGGCTCGACGCCATCGGCGTCCTCGTCCTCATCCTCTGCGGTGGAAATGGCGTAGCGGTCAGTAAGCCAACGGCCGAGGTCGATATCGGCGCAGCGGGCGGAGCAGAACGGAACGTAGGCAGGCTCGGACGCCTTCTTGCAGATCGGACACGGGTCGAGCTGCGTGGGTCCAGAGCGTCTGCGGCCAGGGTTCGGATCGCTCATGCGGGACCTCCCCAGGCACTGCGGACTGGAAAGCCCTCCCCATCCAGGAGACTGACTGTTTCGTAGAGCGGCAACCCGACCACCGCGCTGTACGATCCCACGAGCTTGACCACGAAGGCCCCGGCCAGACCCTGAATAGCGTAGCCTCCGGCCTTGCCGCGCCACTCGTTGGAAGCGAGGTAAGCCTCGATGTCGCGGGAGGACAGGCGCTTGAAGCGCACCCGGGTCTCCACCACCCGCTCACGCCGGACATCTTGGGGCGTGAGGAGGCAGACGGCCGTGTAGACCCGGTGCTGGCGCCCGGAGAGCAGCCGCAGGCAATCGGCCGCCTCACCCGGCAGCTCGGCCTTGGGGAGCACCCGACGCCCCACTGCCACGACCGTATCCGCCGCGACGAGGAAGGCCTCACGCATGTCATCCCGCCGCCGCGCTGCAGCCCCGGCGGCCGCGAGTTTTTCGCGCGCAAGGCGTCGGGCGAGCTCGCGCGGCGTCTCCGATTTGCGTGGCGTCTCATCGATATCGGATGCCAGTAGGGCATCGGGGTCGATGCCGACCTGCTGCAGGAGTGCGAGGCGCCGGGGTGAGGCCGACGCTAGAATAAGTCGGGCGTTCCGGCTCGGGCCTGGAGTTTCGTCGATCGTCGTCACGTGCTGGCCGTCATGCGCAGGGTTGGCATCCTGTATGGGGGGCGTATGGAGAACGTTCGACCGATTCTACGCCGCGACGGGCGCGCGGGCCGGCTAAGCCGGGAAGGCGGTCGGAATCTAGCGGAAACTCCTAGCCTTGTGAACGTACGCCTGGGGTGTCCCTGGCGCCGCCGACCTGTGGACAACGGATGTAGGTCTGATATGGTCCCGCTCGTGGCCCTCAGGGCTACCGCCGCGGCTTCCCCTCCGCGTCGTGCGGGCGTAGTTCAGTGGTAGAACGTCAGCTTCCCAAGCTGAATGTCGTCGGTTCGATCCCGATCGCCCGCTCCAACTAACTCGTTGAAGTATCAGCTTTTCTAACCCTCTACCGCTGATCTCGCGTTCCCCATCGCGTTCCCCAAGGCCTGTTCAGGCCCCGTTCTTCACGGCTCGATGCGCGACGCGGAGATTCGCGACCGCCCGTGATTTTCCGACGGCACCACGCGAGTAGCGCTGCGTCGTCGACGTCTGCGAATGAGCCGCAGCCGACCGAATATGGTCGAGGTCGGCGCCGGCATCCTCAGCTTCCGTTATGGCCCCAGCCCGGGCATCCATGTTCCAGACGTGGTCAGGGACGCCGGTTGCCTTGGCGACCAGCCGCCATTCTCGACCGTAGGCCGATTCAGCGAAGGGCCGGCCGGCGGTCTCGTCGAGGATGAGGAGTCCAACCCGGCGATCGGTCGGCACCCGCTCAAGCAGCGCGACCACCAGGGGGCAGAGCTTGAGGTCGTGAGCAGCGAAGGCACCAGTCTTCGTCGTCGCCTTCCGCACCAACAGGTCCGTGGCGATGTCAGCCCAGGTCAGGCCATTCACCCAGCGTCGGCCATTGAGCACGATACCGGTCGGGGTCCCCTCCCCCGCGATGGGCTCCCACTCGCCAATCACATCCTTCTGACGCATCGCGGTCTCGAACTGGATCGCGGTACCGAGGGCGAGCGAGAGGCGGTTGTCCGGTCGGACCGGCGCTGTGACGCGCCAGTCCTCCGCGATGCCGGGTGCGTACTCATCGGGCTCCAGGATCGGAGCGGGCCGAGCGTAGACGCCATCTGTAGGGCGGCGCTTGAGGTGCAAAGGGGCGAGCGAGGGCATTGCCATAACCGGTGTGCTCCGGGGCCAAAAGGAACAATTGTGATGAAAGAGCCCAATGCGGATTGGCTTTGTATCGCCGCATTAGTACACTGTACCTATAAGCCAAGATTTGGTACGGCGTCAACACGCATTTGGACAAAATACAAATGGTGCCTGTTCAGATCCGGATGGCGCGGGCGGCGGTTGGCTGGGGCGTAAGAGAGCTTGCCGAGAAGGCGGGCGTGACCGCCAACACCGTAACGCGCATCGAGAACGGCGCGGATGCGAAACAGTCGACGATGGTCGCCCTGCGCTCAGCCCTAGAAGCCGCCGGCGTCATCTTCATCGAGCAGAATGGCGAGGGGCCGGGTGTTCGGCTGCGGAAAGCAGAGTGAAGAGGACAACAGAGTGGCAGCCGAAGCGTATTATGCATTTGATTTTGAAGGGTCGACTGGAATCAAACAGTTCGCGACGCTTGATGAGCTTCCCTCATTTATCAATAAACAAGTAAGTGGATACCAGTGGCTGAGCGCTGCGAATAGCTCAATGGCTCAGAATCTCGTTGGAGAGTTCTTCAACAGTCTTTTTCATACGCTGTAAATCGTTACGCAGGAAAACGACAGTAATAACTTCCTACAGAGAATTGACCATCAGTTAACGACGATCTTTGTCCAAGGAAATTTGCCTATCGTTGGCTCATCAGAATTTGATTTTGTGGAAGGGCTGAGAAGAGAGCGGGGCGGCACCGTCGCTGCTGCGGCTCCAAGCTATTTAACGCGTAAATTTTCGCAGCTCCAACTCTCTTCTAAGGACACTTGGGATGGTCTTCTTCTAGCTTTCACAAGGCAGGAAGGCATCAACAGAGCCGCCGCTGCTTCCGCAAAATCTACATACGACAGACTCAACAATAAGTTTAACAATTCCGTTGAGAGCATTCTTGACGCTGAGCGTCAGCGTGTAGGGGAGCATGCTAAGACGCTGTCAGAGTTTAGCAGAAAACAAGACATTTTACGCCGTTGGAAAAGCCGTCACTTTGATCGCAAAATGAAAGATCTAGAGGCCGAGAAGAAAATCAGCTTTGACGAGATAGCTGCAGTTAGAAATACTTACGAAGAGATGATGAAGCTGAAAGCTCCAGTGGATTACTGGACCGACAAAGCGAAAACGCACCGCACAGAATCGACAAGATATCGTCAGCTGCTTCTGGACTATGGCTGGAAGGTCGCTTCTGGCGTTCTTGGGGGATTATTGCTGCTTTCCATCGCGAGTTTCCTATTCGCTCAGGCAGACAAGCCTGCCACCGCCTACCTCCTGCTGGTCACCATCGGGGTAGTCATAACCACCATGGCATTCTGGGCCGCCCGCATCGTAGTGCGCCTATACATGAGCGAGCATCACCTCGCCATTAATGCCGATGAGCGAGCCACAATGGCGATGACCTATCTTGCGCTAATTGAGCGTGGCGCCGTCGAGGAAAAAGATCGTGCGCTTATTCTCGCGCCACTGTTCCGACCTTCGTCAGACGGCATCGTCAAGGATGACGCTGCCCCCGATCTTTCGCCGGCTTCCCTACTCTCAAAGATGCTGAGCAAATAGCAAAGCCTCTCGCCAGCCCCCCTCCTCACAGTTAGCTAACGTAGCTTCAGGCACGCTTTCGGTATTGCGGCTAACAGAAGCATTTTATGCATTAATTGATACTGTAATAAATAGCAAACCAGGAGACTCAGTTGTCTTTTATGCGTAAGCCAGTCAGCCAGTTGGGGAAAATGTCCCGTAATGAGATACGCAAATACAAAGCAACATTTATAAACGGAGTTGCCTTAGGACTTATTGCTGTAGGTGCAATCGCTCCACTTTACAAACTTCACGAGGTCTACCCTGAAGTTACATCATGGAAAGAGACCCTTTGAGTTATGTGGAGCTCAGCCCAGACAAATCCTGGTATAGCATCTATTTCTTCGTTCATCGGAGGATTGTTTTTTCACCGTGAGGCCCTGAAGGTGCTGGAAGATCTTGAGGATTAGCGAAACTACGGCGATACCTCTCTCCACGGCTTGCCCTTCGCCCTTTCAGGGTACCATCAGCGACCTCGACAACCGTACGTCGGCGGCTATCTCGCTGGGATGCCATTGCGGTATCCACAGGCTCGGGCGGAGTGATCCAATGACAGCGACTGGCGTGCGAACCGTGCGGTACCTACTCGAGGTATACGACTCGGGCGGGGAACCCGTCTTTCAAGTAGAGTCACCGATGCCTTTCGGCACGATTCCGGCCGGTGACGATCTCCGGGCGGACAATGTAGCAGGCTTCGCGGCAGAAACGATCACTGGTAAAGTGAAAAGCGTAAAACACTTCATGCAAGGTGCTTCCGAGTATACGTTTATGCACCTGATCATGGTGCATCTCGCGTAATGCGCACCGCCCTCGCCCTTGTTCTCATCCTCGCTGTTGGGTCAGCCGAAGCCGCGTGCGGCATCGCGCAGGTGTTCGGCGGCAAAGTTGAAGTCGATCTGGTGCAGAAGGACGGCTACCAATACGGCATCGTCTCAAGCGCCAATTTCGACACCAAGGAGATTTATGGCGCGCTTCGTGGCCGGATCACGGTCGAGCGTGGGCCGCTCGCCGTCTATGACCGGGATGGAGTCGTCGTCGGCACGCTGCCTAAAAAGCCGGGCCCCTTCCAGAGCGACGGTTGTGCTGGCAATCTGCGCCTAGTTCAGGCCGAGAAGAACACCTTTCTCATCATGAACGGACAAGCAATCATTGGGACGATGCAAGGCGCGCTTCCTCGATAAGGCATCAACGAATCGCGGTCTGCACGTTTCGTAAGCTGAGGTCGTTTGCACGACCAACCGCCCGCTCGGTTTGAGCGCCAGCGGTTGCCGGGTCGCCGCCCGCATCAATCTTCACCGTCGTGTTGTGGTTCATCGTGACGGTGGAGCCATTGTTGACCGTGCTGCTCCCGAGCGGAGGCGCCGCGCCAAGGGCGTTCACATCGAAAGAGCCTATACCGCGCCCCATAGGTGGGAAGTTCATCGGAGGAGACGGCTTCGGCGAGGCAGGGGCACTCTGCGCAGCATCGTATGCGCGCTCCGCTTCACGCATGTAGCGATTGCGGCTCGCATAGTTTTTCACGCCCGCACCCTCAAAGCGCTCTTCAAAAACAAGCATCTTGTTTTCGACGCCTTGTATATTTTTCAGTCCGCCAATCGAACTTTTGTGGGTATTTTGAAGCTCCCACTTAAGGAACCCGTAATACCAACCCTCACTGATCAGAACTCATGGGCCCATCGGCGCAGTCCGATGGACATGAGGCGCCAGGGTTGGGCGATGATCTTGTTCCAGGTATCGCATCAGTGATCGAGGATGTCGTCGTAGGATTGGAAGATCCGGTTTCCGAGCCAGTTGTCCCGCTTGAACTGCCAGAGGTTCTCGACCGGGTTGAGTTCGGGTGAG
>NZ_LMRM01000028.1:0-36368 GCF_001426045.1 Methylobacterium sp. Leaf94 | reverse complement strand
GAGCAGCCATCGCATCCTCCTCAGGCTCCAAACCCAGGAATGAATCACGACCGAGATGCCGACGCTACCCCGCGTGAGTCCTGCTCAGCGAGGCTTGGTATTAGAGCCTACTTCCACGTCGTTGGGTACGTTTAGCGAGTACAGCTCGCCTCCGTGTTTCATGCATGAGCTGGACCAGAGCTTCCTCGGTTTAAACGGGGAGACAAACTTTGCATCGGGAGTGCCACCCGTCCAAAGCGCTACCCCACATTGGCAATTGATCAAGCAGTGGAGGAAAGAGACGCGCGGAGCTCTCATCGACGCCCGCGTCCGCATATCAGCGCAGGATCGCGCAGTCTGGAGCACGCGAATCAATCATAGCCTTGAAGCGGCACTGGTACCGACTTCCGGAAAGCTCATTGGATTTTACTGGCCCTTCAAAGGGGAGTTTGACGCGCGGCCTGTTCTAACGGCACTTCGTGACCGCGGAATTCGCCTTGCCTTACCGGTTGTCGTGGAGAAGGCACAGCCTTTGCAGTTCCGGGAGTGGTGGCCTGGAATTCCAATGAGTCGGGGCGTTTGGAACATTCCTATCCCTGCCGAAGGTGAGACGGTTATCCCGGACGTACTGATTGCCCCACTGGTGGGATTTGATTCATCGGGGTTTCGGCTCGGGTATGGCGGTGGCTTCTATGACCGGACGATTGCGCACTGCCAAGTGAAGCCTTTGATCATCGGTATCGGCTTCGAATTGGGGCGTCTACCAACGATCTACCCACAAGCTCACGATATAGCCATGGACCTCATCGTCACGGAAAATAGTTATTGTGCGCGCGATAGTTCAATTGCATTCTCATAAATATTAATTTGATATTATCACAATAATAAATACTTCCGATGCAATATATTAGCTTATTGGTTGCTGATGGTGAGAAGCTTGTCTGTCGACTTGGATTGTCGTGAAATATGAATCTCTTTGGGGTTGCCTCATTGAAGGATGTCCGATGTCGGGTGGGCGCCAAATAGAACTAGCATCCGTTACTAATCAATTAACCCTTAGAGATCGTGCTTACGAAAGCCTAAGGATCGCGATCGGTGCGATGGATATCTATCACCACAGTGAGGAAGTGCGCCTCGACGAGCGTAGACTTTCTCACGATCTAGGGATAAGCCGGACGCCAGTCCGGGAAGCACTCAACATTCTACAGCAGCAAGGTTTTGTGCGATCAGAAGCGCGGCGCGGCGTCTTCGTGATCAGGAAATCGAAACGCGAAATCATTGATATGGTTTACTCCTGCGCAGCTCTAGAGAGCATGGCAGCTCGGCTTGCATGTGAGAGGGCGACGGATGCCCACATTCAATCGCTGCGAGGATTTCTTGCTCACTCTGTTGCCGAGCACAACTCGGACCTAGCAAGTGAATATTTTGTTTTTAATCTAGAATTTCATCGTAAATTAGTTTTGCTTGCTCAATGTGCTGTAATAAAAAATCTTGCAGATAGTCTGTTCATACACTTGCAGAATATCCGGGATAAATCGTTCGCACAGGATCAATGGCTTTCGAGAGCGATCACAGCGTATGCATCGATCATAAAGTCGATCGAATCTAGAGATGCTGATGCTGCGGATCGCATGATACGTGCTCATGCATTGGCTTCGGTAAATCACATTAATATATGCGGTGGATACCTGAGGTGATTGCAAAGTTGCAGAAATAAATTTTGATATAAATATTATCCAAGATATTTTTGCCTGTACACAATCTATCTACTACCTAACTATCTGAAGGATAGCCGCAAAAAGCGTGCTGACCGATGCCATTATCCTGGAGACGTTCGAAAGAGCGCGAGTTCGCAGGTCTGATCACCATCGCGGTCTTCCTGTGCACCTTCGTGCTCACCAAGCTCGGTGGCCGAGATCTCTGTATGCAAATGCCGTGATCCTCTGCATGCAAACTCGTCAATGATAGTCGAACCATACAGGTGGAGCGGCGTTTGATTCGAGCGCGCTACGCGCAGCATCTGAACGGCACATACTCTCCAAAAGTCTGGGCGGCCGAGGAGTATACCCATGCCTACGGAAGCCATGAGAGGTCAACTCGCTCGGAATGCTCTCGACCTCTACCTTGCGCAGCAAACGACTGAGCGGCGCTGGCGTTATCCTATGACAGGAGCAGACGTTGCTGAGTGTGACATCATCGATCTCATGACG
This sequence comes from Methylobacterium sp. Leaf94, assembly GCF_001426045.1. Taxonomy (NCBI): domain Bacteria; kingdom Pseudomonadati; phylum Pseudomonadota; class Alphaproteobacteria; order Hyphomicrobiales; family Methylobacteriaceae; genus Methylobacterium; species Methylobacterium sp. Leaf94. The sequence continues at coordinate 34,179 of NZ_LMRM01000028.1, read as the reverse complement.
GACCTGCTGATTTTGGCGCGTCTGAGTGGCCACGATCCGTGCGCTGTTTTGCGCAAGACGAAGGTACACCTAAAGGCGGAGACAGGGGAGAGTTGCTGAGGACGAGGAGGTCGCCAGCTAACACCCAGCGCCGCGGCAGCAGGACGAAGCCTCGCTTGGCTTCCGGCAGTTTGACGAGCTCCAGTTCGATGCCGTGTTCGCGAGCGGCCTCGGCCGGCTTCTCGCCGGTGTAGCCCTGGTCGACGTAGGTGAGATCGATGGTGTCACCGGCGGCAGCCTGCACGGCTTGCGCCCGACGTCCGACCTGGGCGCGGTCGTCGGCATCGGCGGGGGTGACGTGCAGGGCCAAGAGATGGCCAAGCGTATCGACGGCCAGCTGGACCTTCGAGTCTTTCTTGCGCTTGGCGCCATCGTAGCCAGCTCGCTCGCCACTCTCGGGCGAGGTTCGCAGGGTCTTGCTGTCGAGGATGGCCGCACCCGGCTCTGGACTGCGGCCCGATTCCCGGCCGAGCCTTCACATCACGTACTGAACCAGGGGTCCCCTCAGATCTGAGGGGACCCCTGGTTCATGCGGCGGCTCGGGCTATGACCCGCTCGTCGGCGTGGGCGACCTCCGCCTCCGGGGGGGCTGGGCCTAACGAGGTGATGTCAGCAATCCTGCTGTAGACCCTCTGGTCGGAAAAACAGTCCCGCTTTTAAGCTATCTCCGATCCGGTTCGCACGTTCCGTGAGGAGCAGAGCTACGTCCGCAAAGAATATTTCCTCGGCCGTTTGCTCGAATAGCGCGAGCCAGCGCGCGAAATGAGCCGGGGTCAATTCAGCCAGTCTCTGATGCTTACCGAACGGATTGCCCTTGTAGCGACCAGATTTTAGAAGCACCGAGGACCAGAAATTTTGGATGACGGTGAGGTGGCGTGGCCAATCGCCATCAGGGATGACGCGGGCAAATACCGGCCCAATCAGGGGATCTCGCTGAACCTTGGCGTAAAAGGCAGCGAGGAAGTTTCGCAGTGTTTCTTCCGTAAGGCTGTCATGCAGCATTTAGGCTCAACCAATCGCGACTTGAATTGGAGCTATTGATCCCCCTCTTCCCGATCGTCATAGCGAAGAGGGCGCAACAACCGAGGTCTTCTCAATCACCGCGCCCGATTCCGAAAAGCTGTAGATGAGAATCTCACTCGTGGTGATATTGAAGTCCATCAACGCCTCAGGAGTCATGTTTTTAAGATGCATGACGATGGAGCGAAGCGAATTTCCGTGGGCAACAACAAGGACGCGCTGCCCTCCCTGAACGCGCACTGCAAGCTCCTGCTCGTAGAACGGAACTGTTCTGGCTGCGGTCATGGCAAGGCTTTCACCACCTGGGGGGACACCATCGTAGGATTTCCGCCAGAGATGGACCTGTTCCGGGCTCCACTGGTTGCGTGCCTCCGCCTTGTTCAGGCCTGAGAGTTCGCCGTAGTCCCGCTCGTCCAGGGCACTGTCGGCTCGGAACGGGAGATCGCTCTGATCCAACTGCTCCAACATTAGCGCCAGTGTCCGCTGCGCCCGGTCCAGCTTGCTCGTGAATGCGATGTCGAAGCGGAAGTCGAGCTCCCGCAGTTTGCGTCCGGCTGCCTTCGCTTCCGCAACGCCGTGCCCCGTTAAGCTGGGATTGCGAAACCCCGAGAACAGGTTCTGCTCGTTGTCGGTGCTCTGCCCGTGCCGCACGAGGACGAGCGTTCTGACTGCGGATAACATTGATTCTCCTTGTGCAGCGCTGTCTACGCAGCGGACGGATCGGGAGCAACGCTATCTCACCTGAATAAAGCTCTATCGCGGACGCCAAGGTCAAGAAGAAGCACGATGAGGCCGAGCGCGAGCGCCAGGACGGTCTTGCCCTCGGGATGAAGACGCATGCTGGTGATGCGCCAGCCGTCGATCACGAGGTCGAGCGTCCCACCGGCGAACCCAAGTGGTAGAGAGAATACGACTGTCTAGGCGAGTTGCTGTGCGGGATCGTCAAGCTCGGTACCTGCTGATACCATCTTCCCGCTCAAGCCTGGCACCTCGTCGAGCTGCTGCAGGCTCCTAAACCGGCCGCGCTCCTCACGATACCAGATGGGCTGCTTCCCCGATATTGGATACCCGATCGGAGACGAACGTAGATTTCTCGCGTACGCCCGATGACAAATGGAAGCCTGGACGATGGACAAGCTACTCTACTATTTCGTGACGCTGCTTGAGTCCGCTTTGTCGGTCGTGGGCATCCGTGGAACCTATGAAGAGCCGCGCTATGCAGTCGTCGAGCGGCTCAACCGTGGGGTCGAGGTGCGGGCCTACGATGGGCGCGTTGCCGTCGAGACGGATGCCATGGGACAGCAGGACGGGCGGGCGTTCGGCCGGCTGTTCCGGTACATCACCGGGGCGAACGGTGGCGGTCAGCGGATCGCCATGACGACACCCGTCGAGAGCAAAGGTCGCCTGATCGCGATGACGGTCCCGGTCGAACAGGGCGCCCGGGGAACCATGCGGTTCTATCTGCCGAGGGCAGTCGTTGAAGCCGGTGCGCCGGAGCCGACGGAACCCGGGGTGAGACTGGTTCGCCTTCCTCCGGAACGGTTAGCCGTATTGCGCTTCTCCGGTACGGCGTCGCCTGCGGCTAGGGACGAGCAGACCCGCACCCTGATGAATGTGATGGAAGCCACTGGACGAAAGGCGGTGGAACAGCCCTTCTTCATGGGCTACGATCCGCCATTCTCGGTGCCATTCTTGCGCCGGAACGAGGTCGCGGTGCGACTGCCATCTCCCTCGTCGTGAGTTGCGCGAACGGATCGCCAAGCTTTTACACAGCTTCTATGGGGCCTGGTGGCTGAGGGGCGGGTGGTTCCGCCGGTGGATCGATCTCAGGTACCTGAGGACCGGGAGGCGGATCGCCGATGGACGGGAGCGGATCGTCTCCGGGGCGTGGCGTATCGAACTGCATCATCGGGCTTCCTCGTCATCCCAGCGAAAGCGCGCACCGCTGGGATTGATCGTGCATCGTACGGGATGGTCCCGTCAGCGCCGGCAGCATCCGGGAGGTTTAACCTAACGCGGGAAACGGGTCGCCGTCTGCGAGGTCGAAATCAGTGTGTTGTAGTCGTTCACGATCCAGGTCGTGTCGATACGGCCGCGACGTGCGTCGCCCTTCGCGCGGCCGAGCTTCTCGCGGAACTCGCGTAGCTTGCCGAGCCAAGTAGCCGGTCGGCCCTCAAAACCGGAGAAGGAGCCCGGCTCGGCCACGGCATACTCGTCCATGCTTCTGACGGCCGAGGCATAAGTCGCGAGTGCGGCGTCGAAGGCCGGCAGGTCAACTATGGGCTTAGCTTCGCGCGGGAGCAGTTCCACCACCGGACGCGCTCGTAGCATGACGTTGGCGATGACCCAGCGGGACTTGCGGCCTTCCTGCTTTTCGATCAGCGCGAGCTCGGCCTCGTCGCTCTTAAGCTTCTCCAGGGCGAAGAGCGGTTCGAGCTTCGCCCGTTCTTCCAGGAAGGCTCTGCCGGCCGGCGCGAGCTTGGCGTGCAAGGTCTTGCCCTCCGCCATCTTGTCGACCTTGTAATCCGCCCGCTCGTAATAGCCGTTCGCCTGCGCAATCAGCGGGGCGAGCGTTTCGTAGGCCGCGATGTAGGGTGGGACGGCCGCGTCGAGCTCCGCCATCCGGGGTTCCGCATCTACGGCTGCCTTCGCCTTCGCGATCTCGTCGCGCACGTCATAGAGTGAGTAGAGCCCGTACACGATGCTCTCACGACCTGTTGGGCCGGTCCGCATATTCACCCAGCTTCCGTAACGCGCCATCGACTCCGAGGCGCGAAGCGTTCGATTCATGAGTCCGACGTAGGCGTTCAGCTTTCGGATGACGGCTTGCGAGGCGACCGCCTCTGGACCGGCCGGAACCGGGGCCTGCGCAAAAGCCGGAACGCAGCCCGTGATGACGGCCAGGAACACGGCGCGACGCGTCGGGAAGGTCATTGGATAGCCCCTCGTGATGAGGCGGGTGAGTAGCATTCCAGCCGCACGATCGAAAGCGACGGCAGGCGGTCGTGTAGGTCACGCCTGCGGAGCCCAATACTGGCTGGGTTGGCATCCTTCGGGCGGTACGGCGCGAGGGAACCGCTCCTAGATGCGTCCGCGCTCCCACCCAACAGCGCGCAGAGCGAGGCATTAGGTCAAATTGGAGTGGTCGGCACCAAGATGCCCTCGCCTCTTGCGGTCGCATTGATACGTTGAACTGTTCCAGGTGCCGCTCGTAGTTAAACTTTATCTCCCATTAACGCCAAAACATTTTCTCCATGTCAAAATAGAGAAGACCGCCCCTAAGGGCGGTCTTCGGGATCACTGTCTCAGCGGATACGGAAGCTAGAAGTCCATCCCGCCCATACCGCCACCCATACCGCCGCCACCTGGCATCTGCGGAGCCTCCTTCCTCGGAGCCTCGGAGATCATCGCCTCAGTCGTGATCAAAAGCCCGGCGACGGATGCCGCTCCTTGCAAGGCAGCGCGGACAACCTTGGCCGGGTCGACAATGCCTGCCTGAAGCATGTCAACGTACTCTTCGGTCTGAGCGTTGAAGCCATACGTCGCAGACGAGTTTGCCAGGATCTTTCCGACCACGATCGAGCCTTCGACGCCTGAGTTCTGCGAAATCTGACGGATCGGAGCCTCAAGCGCCTTCAGCACGATCTTGATGCCGGCCTGGACGTCCGGGTTGTCGTTCTTCAGCCCCTCTGCCGCTGCCTTCGCACGAAGGAGAGCGACACCACCGCCGGGCACAATGCCTTCTTCAACCGCTGCGCGCGTCGCATGGAGCGCGTCGTCGACGCGGTCCTTCTTCTCCTTGACCTCAACCTCAGTCGAGCCTCCAACGCGGATGACCGCGACGCCGCCGGCGAGCTTGGCTTGACGCTCCTGGAGCTTCTCACGGTCGTAGTCCGAGGTGGTTTCCTCGATCTGCGCCTTGATCTGAGCAACGCGGGCCTCGATGTCGGCCTTGTCGCCCGATCCATCGATGATCGTGGTGGTCTCCTTATCGATACGCACCCGCTTGGCGTGACCCAGCATCTCAAGAGTGACGTTCTCGAGCTTGATGCCGAGGTCCTCGGCGACCATCTGACCCTTGGTCAGCAGGGCAATATCCTCAAGCATGGCCTTACGGCGATCGCCGAAGCCCGGAGCCTTGACGGCCGCGACCTTGAGGCCGCCGCGCAGCTTGTTCACGACGAGCGTAGCGAGCGCCTCACCCTCGATGTCCTCGGCGATAATGAGCAGCGGCTTGCCGGTCTGCACTACGGCTTCGAGGATCGGCAAAAGCGCTTGAAGCGACCCGAGCTTCTTCTCGTGAATGAGGATGTAGGGATCTTCAAGATCCGCCATCATCTTCTCCGCATTCGTGATGAAGTACGGGGAAAGGTAGCCGCGGTCGAACTGCATGCCCTCGACCACATCGAGCTCGGTCTCGGCCGTCTTGGCCTCCTCGACGGTGATGACCCCTTCCTTGCCGACCTTCTCCATGGCGTGGGCGATCATCTCGCCGATTTCCTTGTCGCCATTGGCTGAAATGGTGCCGACCTGAGCGATCTCTGCGGAAGACGCCACCTTGCGGGAGCGCTCACTGATGTCCTTCACGACCGCAGCAACAGCGAGGTCGATGCCGCGCTTCAGGTCCATCGGGTTCATGCCGGCGGCCACGTACTTCACACCCTCGCGGACGATGGAGGCGGCCAACACGGTTGCCGTCGTCGTGCCGTCGCCGAGGCCACTTCGCGCACCATCTGGGCGCCCATGTTCTCGAACTTGTCGGCGAGCTCGATCTCCTTGGCGACGGTGACGCCGTCCTTGGTGATGCGCGGCGCGCCGAAAGACTTCTCAATCACAACGTTGCGGCCCTTGGGACCCAGCGTCACCTTCACGGCACTGGCAAGAAGCTCAACACCGCGCAGCATCTTCTCGCGGGCGTCGGCGGAAAAACGAACGTCTTTGGCAGCCATGGGAAAAGTCACTTCAATGTTAGCGCGGCCCCGAGGCACACCACATCGGGTGCCTCAAGGGGCAGTATTGGCAGATCACACCAGGGCGTATGGCTCTTAAGCGTTCATGATCAGGAGGTCCTGACCGTCGATCTTGACCTCGGTGCCGGACCACTTGCCGAACAGGACGCGGTCGCCGGCCTTGACGTCGAGCGGGTTCACGCGGCCGGCTTCGTCACGGGCGCCAGGACCGACGGCGACGATCTCGCCCTCTTGCGGTTTCTCCTTGGCATTGTCCGGGATGATGATGCCGCCCTTGGTCTTCTCTTCGCCTTCGATGCGGCGAACGACGACACGGTCGTGCAGTGGGCGAAATTTCATGGTCGAGTTCCAATCTCCCTACCGATGACATGGCGCCAGCACGGCTCAGCCATTGAAGGGAAGGCGGCTGCAGGAAGATCCGCAGCGGCCCTGCGACAGTTGGTTTAGCACTCAGTGAACGAGAGTGCTAATGTTTCTGGGCCTGTGTCGATTTCTTTTTTATAGGCTGGGGAGCTTCATACCCATTGAAAGCTCAAATGATGTTTATCAAACTACAAATAATAGAAGATTGACTGGCTGCACCAGTGTACTGCAGGCCTAAAGACGCATTGGTTGACTTAGCGGTCGTATTTATGATTTTTCCCGAGTAAGATAGTAATCTATGGCCGATTTTTTCGACGGATGAGAGTTTTACGAAGATCGGTTCACAGCTGTCGACAAACTTGTGGGGCATGAAACTCATAGACGACTTGCGCGGTATCCGCGGGATGAGCCGCCTGGATATCTGATTCGCGAAAAAAGGGAGCTGTGGCTGATCTGTTTTAAACTCTAGCTTTTTTAGTGGGCGGCCCTCCCCTGCCAGGCATGAAGGGACGCTGATCCAGCTGTTTCCGTTCAACGGAACGCACCAAAGTTCGTATGCTGCATGTGCAGCGGTCCCGAAGCGCTATGGGTGCTTGCCGAAGCACGGGCGTGTCATCGCTTAAGCCAATCGAGGGCGGCTGCGAGGTAGAGGACGCCCATGAAGCTGACGGCAGTCTTCTCGTAGCGGGTGGCGATGGCGCGCCACTCTTTGAGCCTGGTCCAGAGACGCTCGACCTGGTTACGGTTGTTGTAGATCCAATCCGGGCAGGCCACGGGCGCTTCGTAGCGCTGAGGCGGGATCGCAGGCCGAGCGCCCATATCCCAGATGTGTTCGCGAAAGACGTGGCTGGTATAGCCGCGGTCCCCCACGACCCATTTGGGCACCGCCGGCAGCTGGTCGAGCAGGGGAACAGCGTGAGGAAGTTCATGGGCCTGACCGGGCGCCAGCCGGAAGGCGATGGCGCGACCCCGTCCATCCGCGATCACGCAAGCCTTGGTGCCATACCCGCCACGTGAGCGGCCAAGAGCTTCACGAGCATCTCGCTCGGGCCCAGATCCCCCCTTTTGGCGGCTCCCGCCGCCTTTTGGTGCGCTCGCATGTTCGTGCCGTCGCGGAATACCATACCGAGTTGGACACCGCGCTCCTGCACGAGGTGAAGAAGCCGCTCCCAGACGCCGGCACGCGACCAGCGGATGAAGATCTGGGCAGCCCGCCACCAGGGTCCCAATTCCTCGGGAATAGCTCGCCATTTGGCTCCGTTCTGATGCCGCCAAAGGATGGCCGAGAGCGTGCGCTGCAGATCCTGCGGAGGCGTTTTGGCCTTGGGCCGGCAGGCTTCAACCAGAGGCTCCAGATCAGCCCATTGTGTGTCGCTCAGCATCGTCCCTCCTCCATCAGAGAGACGAAAACGCAAGCCCAGCCAAACTGTTCAGGCGACGACAGGCCCTGGGAGGGCAGCCAGCGGTGTCCTGATCGTGACCGCCCGTCATCACGCTACGCATGGTTCTCGGACGTTGCGTAGCCGTCATATTAACCAATTGCCTCTATTTTGCGCATCCGGACAGCAGGCGCCACTCCGGTTCAAACGATGGATGTATCGGCTGTGGTGAACAAAGAGGCAGTTTATCGACGATGACCATCAAACAGCGGCTTATGTCAGTTTTAGCCGTGCTAGGCCTCATCCTCTTCGGCACGGCGGCGTTGGGGAATTTCGCGCTCCACTGGAGCCACTCAAGCCTCAAGACCGTCTACGAGGACCGGGTCGTCTGCCTCCGTCAATTCAGCATCATCCGTGATGCCTACGATGACATCATCGATGTATCGCGAATGCTGCGCAGCAAGACCGTCGCGTTCGCCACGGCAAAGGAGAGGATGGAGCGCGACCTCTCTAACTTGCACGCTCAATGGTCCGCCTACAAGGCGACCTCGCTGACACAAGAAGAGGAGGTCCTGGCCAAGGACCTGCAGGCTCGGATCGATCAGAACGGCATCGTCATCTCCGAGATATTCAGGCGTATCGCGCAAGGCGGCGCTCCGGATTTCGATGCGACGCATGCGGACCTGTTGAAGAACATGCAGGCCACCAACGCGCCTCTCAGCAAGCTGACCACGCTGCAGGTCCACGAAGCGGAGGCCGAGTTCAATCGCTCCGAGCACACCGCAGGCTGGTCCCGCCTCGCCCTCCTCGCGGCACTCGTCATCGCGGCGCTCAGCATCGCCTACGGCGTCTATACGGTCATCGTGCAGGTCGCCCGTCCGCTGGGCAGGCTCGTCAGCGTGCTGCAGCGGATGGCTCGCGGTGAGACCGATGCCGAGATCGCGGAGTCGGTCCGCAGCGACGAGATCGGCGCGGTCGGCAAGGCGGTTGACGGCATCAAGGCCATGGTCGCCCGGAAGGCCGCCGAGGAGGCCGAGGTCAAGCGCCGCGCCGACGAGGCCGCCGCGGCCGAACGCAAGCGAACCATGTTCGAGCTCGCTGACGGCTTCGAGCGCGCGGTCGGCGGCATCGTCGGGATGGTCTCGTCCTCGGCCACCGAACTCCAGGCAACCGCCCAGCAGATGACCGCCACCGCTCAGGAGACCGCGAGCCAGTCCACCACCGTCGCAGCCGCCGCCGAGGAGGCCGCCGCCAACGTCAACACGGTCGCGGCCGCCGCCGAGGAGCTCGGCTCGTCCGTGCAGGAGATCGGCCGACAGGTCTCCGGTTCGACCCGGCTGGCCCAATCGGCCGTCGGCGAAGCCGATCAGACCATGCAGCTGGTCCACGCCCTACAGGCCACCTCGGCTCGGATCGGCAACATGGTGGGCATGATCTCGGGCATCGCCGGGCAGACCAACCTGCTGGCGCTCAATGCCACCATCGAGGCGGCGCGTGCCGGAGAGGCGGGACGGGGCTTTGCCGTGGTCGCCTCCGAGGTCAAGGCGCTGGCCGAGCAGACCGCCAGGGCAACCGAGGAGATCGGACGCCAGATCGATGAGGTCCAAGGTGTGACGGCGCAGGCCGTCACGGCAATCGGCGGCATCACCGGGCGGATCCGTGAGATCGACAGCGTGGCGACCTCCATCGCCGCGGCCGTGGAGCAGCAGGGTGCGGCGACCCAGGAAATCGTACGCAACGTCGCCCTCGCCTCGACCGGGACCAACGAAGTGACCGGCAACATCGCCGGGGTCGCGCAGGCTTCGGAGGAGACCGGGGCGGCGGCAACCCAGGTGCTGTCGGCGGCCTCCGAACTGTCGAGGCAGTCTGAGCATCTCGGCGCCGAGGTCGGCCGCTTCCTCGCGACGGTCCGCGCCGCCTAACCTTGCTTCGGTGGATCCAGTACGCAAGGCTACCATTCGAAGGTCCGCTTCCAACCGAGGCCGTGTGAGAACGCAGATCCCTCAGGTTCAAGGCGAATGTCCTGAGAGTGTCGCAGAGCGAAGCGGTGGCCTTCAGGCCCGGATTGCCGCCATCAGCGGAGCGACCCCGAAGCTCTGGATCATCCGCTTCATGTTGTAGGCCAGAACCTGCAGGCTCATCTCGGTTCTGACCTTCGCCAAGGTCCGGGTCAGGAAGTGGGTCGCTCCCATCCAGGCCTTTAGCGTGCCGAACGGGTGCTCGACGGTCTGGCGACGGATCTTCATCGCATCGGGCATCCGGTCGAGCCGCGCCTGCATCGCGTCGAGGACGCCCTCGTGCACCCAGCGTTTGACACGCCGCGTCTCCGCCGGCGTGCAGCGGGGCTTGAGCACGCAATCGCGACAGGCCGTCAGGTTGCGGTAGTGGTCCATCTCCTCGCCGTCGGCCTGGCGATCGGACCGGGCGAGCCCCTTGATTAGGTGCTGGCCGGCGGGACAGGTGTAGTGATCCTGTTCGGCGTCGTAGACGAAGTCCTGTCCCGTGAAGAGGCCGCGCTTGGCATGGCCCGAGGTCAGGGTCTTTGGCACGCAGGGCTGCACCCCGGTGCCTTCGCAGGCCAGCACCTGTTCCCCGTTGAGGTAGCCCCGGTCGGCCAGCACCGTGAGCGTGGCGCATCCCGTCGCCGCCTGCGCCAGAAGACCCATCGGCGCGAGCTGCGCCCGGTCGCTCCCGACGTTGGTCACGGCGTGGGCCACGATCAGGTGGTGCTCGGCATCGACCGCGGCCTGGACGTTGTAGCCGACCATGCCGGTGCCCTTGCCGCTGGTCGCCATGGAGCGCGCGTCGGGATCGGTCAGTGAAACCTGGCGATCGGGCGCAGCCTCGACCTGCCGGCCTCTCGCTTGGAGAACCTGCATCTGCTCGCGCAGGTCCGCGATCTTCTCCCTGAGCCGCGTCGTGCGCGCCTCGGCGATGTCGCTCGGCGCGCGGTCGGCCCGGTCCAGCGCCGCGAGGTAACGGCCGATGCTCGTCTCGACCTGCGCCAGCCGAGCTTCGACCTTGGCGGCGGTGAAGTTCTTGTCGCGGTTGTTGACGGCCTTGAACTTGCTGCCGTCGATCGCGACGACGGCCTTGCTGAATAGGTCCAGCCGGCGGCACAGCACCACGAATTGCGCGCAGGCGGCCTGGATCGCCGGGCCATTGTCCTTACGGAAGTCGGCCAGCGTCTTGAAGTCGGGCATCAGCCGACCAGTCAGCCAGATCAACTCGATGTTGCGCTGGCTCTCGCGTTCGAGCCGCCGGTTCGACGGAACGCGGTTGAGGTAGCCGTAGAGATAGATCTTGAGCAACGTCGCCGGATGGTAGGCGGGACGGCCCGGGGCCTCCGGCACGGCGCCCGCAAAGCCGAGCGTTGTCAGGTCGAGCTCATCGACGAACACCTCGACGAGGCGAACCGGATTGTCGGCGGTGATATAGTCGTCCAGGCAATCGGGAAGCAGCGTGATCTGCTGACGGTTCTCACCTGCGATGAAGCGCTTCATCCCGACCTCCAAGATCGGGATTTACCCTATCAAATCAGCACGTTTTCACACAGCCTGAACCCAAATGGGATGAGAAGCGGACCGGCGGAACACCACCCATTTCGGTCGTAGGGCGGATAGTAGGCGCCAACTCAAGTTCGGTCGTTTAGGCCAAGCTCTCGAACGGCCGAGCCGCTTGGCGCTGGTATGGGATTAGCGGCACCGACTTGGTCCAGCGCCATGACGCAGCCGCCGGTCGGGAAGCCGCCCAGGCCGTCAAGCGCGACCTCGCCGTGCAGATGGCCCTCGCCATGGAGCGGGCCCCGGTCGAGGCGCTGGAAGCCGTGGTCGAGAGGTGTCCCTCCGTCGCCCGCTACCCCATCGGCATGAGGTCCCCCCGCATCAAGACCGCCCTTCGATCCGGGGACATCGAGGGCTGGGACCTGGACCGCCAATGTGCGGTGGCGGCGTCCCTCGGGATGCGTGTTCGCCTGGTCCTTGAGCCGGCCTGACCTTGCCCTAGACCCGTTACCAGCGTGATGCCCTAGACCGTGGACGTATTTGGCACCGTGATGTCTTCCCCCGTTACTCGTATACACTGCAACGAAAAAATGGCTTACGCCGTAAGGGCGGCCTTCCCCGGCTTGAGCAGGCGATCCTGCAGGGCGTCGGCCACGGCGCGCGCGGAGTAGACCGGGCCGTCACGGCCGGCTTCCACGGCGCGGGCGCTCCGGGCCATGAGGGACCGGCCGATGGCGTTGACGAGGTCCTGCGGGACGACGGTCGCCTGGAGGCGCGTACCGGCCGGGGCCCGGACGATCGCGTCGCGGATGGCGTCGACGATGGCGCGGTCGAGGACGTCCGGGTCGGGACACCCCGCGGCCGCGCGACGCGCGCGAAGGTCGCGCTGATAGCGCGCATTGGCCCGGCGCTGACGGGCGAGGCGCTGCGCCCCGGTCTCGGGGCGGCGGCGGGGGGCGTCGGGAGGGGGGATCTCGGTCATGCCAGGAATATCCCGGCTCGGGATGCAAGCCACAACCTGACCTGTCAGCTCACATGTAAGGTCCGTGTGCCGAGCTCGTGCTGAGCTCAGCATTTCCTCAGCACTTGTTTGCGCGTTGCCTTCCGCATGTTCGGCGTTACCTCAAGAGCGAAATCCAAAAGCTCGCGGAAGGCGTGCTGCCCGCCCCCTGAAATCCGGGCTTTTCGGGGCCTTCGGAACGACCGGTTAACCGTCGATTGGGGACGGCCCGTTCGGTGGGTTGACCCGGACTCCCGGCCAGGCGCGAATGACGGCGTGAGATCGGTTCGAGAGGAGAGCATCATGGGCCTGGCAGCACACACCAGCTTCGACGTTGGCCTCCGCACTGCCCACGGCCTGCTTCTTGGCGATGCCCTCCTGACGGGCGCCCTCGACGGCCTCCGCACGCACCAGGTCACGCAGTCCAATGCGGTCGAGACGGTTGCCACGGAGCTCCGCCGCGTCCGACGGCTCCTCGCCGGGGCGCAGGCAGATGCCCGCATCGCCCGGGAGGATGCCGACCTTGCCGCGCGCGAGCTCGCCGCAGCGGGTCGCCGGGCCGCCAAGGCCGAGGCCGACCTGAAGGTCATCCTCGACGCGATCCGCGACGGGCGCCTCGTCCGCGCATGAAGAAGCCCGCCGGTCATCCCGGCGGGCTCGGTCGTTCGGGAGGGTGCTGGCGTCAGCGGCGGTTGACTTGCAAGCTGGCGATGACCTCGTTGGCCGCCTCCACGATCCACTCAGGATCGTCCCCCTCCGGCGGCTCCATCTCGGGGCGCTGACCGCCGCCGCTCGCCGCTCCCCCTCCCGCGGCCTGCTCCCTCCTCGGCTGGATCGGCAGGCTCAGGACGGCGGCCGGCGTGACGATGCCCAGCTCATGCCGGCACCGGCCGTCCTCGCCGCTCGTGGCGTGCTGCTCCAGGAGGCGGGGTGGCGTCCGTCGGATCGCGAAGAGCTGCGACCGCGTCATCCGCTCCATCCAGGCCTCGACGAGGTGCGGCAGGGGAGCGAGGGCGGGCGTGCCGGGCGCCGGCGGTGACAGCCTTCGCGCGGCGTGCTCCCTGATGAGCGTGCCGAACGGGTGCGCGACGGCGTCGTCCACGGGCGCCGGCCCGTCGTCGGCGAGCGCCTCGACGGCGAGGGCCTGCGCCGACGACGGGCTGGGCCCGAGGCCCAGCATCCGCAGCGGGAGTGTGAGGAGGCTGAGGATCGCGGCGAGGATGCGGTGGATGAGGGACATGAGGTGAGGCTCCGGTGGTGGTGAGGGATCATCCCGCCCGGGCCAGCAAGTTGCCAGCGCCGCCCCCGCGCTGGGGCTTCGGCTCGATCCCCAGGGCCCGCTGCGCGATGCTCGGCGGCAGTTGGCGCCGGTGCTGCCAAAGGATCCCGAGGGCATGGGCCGCCGCGCCCTGATCGAGGACATCGCGCGCGGCGAGGAGGTGTCCCGCCCACGTTGTCACCTGGCTGAAGCCCACCCCGTTCGCGTCGCTCGCCCAGTCCTCGTCCATGCCGGCGATGTGGCGGAGCCCCGCCAGCGCGGCGTCGCGGACGTCGGGATCGTTGGCCCGCTCGTGCCACTGCGCCGGCCCGCGGCCGGTCAGGCGCGCCTCCGTCCGGGCCTCCGTCGCGTCAGCTGCAGCGACCCAGTCCTTGGCCACGTTAAGGCCGTGCTGCGTCCAGGCGTCGTCGTGGGCATGCTCGATCGCCTCGGCGTACGCCCGGCCGAGAGACCACGGCCGCGTCCGGCAGATCTCCAAAAGGCGCTCGCGAATCGGGCCCGAAATTTCCGCGACGCGCGCGAGCTCGGCCAGGCGCGCCGCCTCGCGCTTGGCATCCTCCTCAGCCCGGGCGGCGGCCCCGGCGGCGACGGCCTCCGCGACGGCGGCCTCCAGGGCCCCGACGTCCGTGTCCGTCGGGAGCGCCCACCAGCACGGCATCAGGCGGCCAGGGCCGGTCTTGTCCGACCAGCTGAAGCCCGCGTCCACCATCACCTCACGCGCCCGGCGCCACGCGTCCGCGTAGCCGAGAGGCGTCTCGTCCAGGGCGAAGAGCTCCATGGCGTGGCCGAAGCGGCTGCGGACGCCGACGTGGCGCCAGGGCGGGCCGAAATCGATCGGGGGGGCGGTCAAGACGGGCACGGCGGGAGCTCCCAGGAATTTGCGACTGTCCACAGGATACCGCTTGCAGATGCGGCTGTACAGCGTACAGTGCGCTGTCGCCGCTTGTGGAGCGGTCACGGGTTTACCATTGGGATTAGAGGTTCTTCTATGAACGCCCCCCTGCTGGATCTTCCCCCGCCCACGATGCGGGCCTCGCCCGCCTTCGAGCTCCACCGCGCGCCGTGGTCTGAGGAGGAGCACGGCCTGGCGATTGCCTCCTGGCTCTCCGGCAAGGGCGGGGCCGGCACGGCTGCCATCCTCAACCTCCGGTTCGGGAACGGCCGTTCGAAGAGCGCCGTGATCGGCCGGATGTACCGGGCTGGTCTGGCCGGCTACGTCCGCGCCCCGGTGCCCCCCGCCGTGCGGAAGGCATCGCCCCCGAAGGCGTCCGAGCGGCGCAAGCTGGCCATCGCGAAGCCGGCTCCGGCCGCCCGTCCCACGGCGCCGGCTCCGCGTCCCGCCCCGCGCCCGGCCGCCGGCGTGGCGCTCCCGGAGAGCCTGCGCGTCAGCCTCGTCGACGTGCGGGACGGCCAGTGCAGGTGGATCGCCGGCGAGCCGACCGCGGAGGCCACGTGCTGCGGACACCGGGTGGATCAGGGGGCGTCGTACTGCCCGGGGCACCGGGCCCTCGGGACCGTTGCCCCCCGCCAGCGCGGCGTCGCGCCGGCCCCGTTCATCCGCAGGAAGGCTGCCTGATGCGCCCCCAGTCCGAAGTCATCCGTCTGACGGACGGCACTGCCTTCGCGGTGTTCTGGCGGCACGGGCAGATCGCCGTCGCCGCGCCGCACGGCGATCCCGTCCTCGCGGAGACCTTGTCGCCCTACGGCGTGGGCTACGATCTGGCGGAGGGGACGACGATCCACGCGGGCATGTCCGCCGAGACCGTCCGCGTCTACTGCCGGGCGCACGGTGGCGTCATCCCCGGCGGGGGCGCCGTCGCGCTGCACTTGCTGAAGGAGCTCGCCGACCTGGAGAAGCCGGTCGTGGCTACGCCGCCGGCCCGGGATCTGGCGCCCCGGCCACGGCCGGCCAACGACCCGACCTTGACGCCCCGCCAGCGGGCGCAGGCGCGCGACGCGCAGCGTGAGGCCGACTATCGAGCTGCCGCCCCGACGGCCCCGCGGCCCGAAAAATTTTGGTCGACGCTGCAGCGGCGGCCCGAGATGCCCGAGGGGGCCACGGAGATCCAGGCCGCGATCGCCAGGGCGCGCCAGATCATCGCGATCGAGGCCGCCCCGCAGCTCGTCCTCAACGGGATCACCGTCGCGGACGTCGACATGAGGCGCGAGCTCCGCGGTCTCCGCGCGCACTGCACGGGCACCTCGGGGCGGCTCGCCCGGATCCTCGGCCAGCCCGGCGATCCCGAGGACGAGCGCGCGCTGGCTAAGGGCCTGGTCGTCGAGCTCGCCGCGGCGATCGCAAGCGTCGACCGGCGGCTCGCGGCGCTCCGCTGACCTGCCCACCCGAACCCCAAAGGACACCCCCGCCTCATGACCGAAGCCGCGCTGCCCCCGCACCTCGATCCGGCCTTCGAGGCCATCCACCACGATTACGTCAACGAGATCCTCGCCGAGCTCTTGGCGGACGCCGACGCCCCCGACACCCGCGGCTCGTCCGCCCCCGACGCTGGAGAATAGCCGTGCCCTGGAAGCGCAAGACCACTACCACGTGGGCCAAGATGCCCTTCGGCCCCACCGGGCACACCTACATCCCGGACCTCGTCGTCGAGGTCCGGGAGTTTGAGACCGCGGACGATCTCGGGCGGCACCATCTCATGCAGGCCGCGCCGTGGACACAGATCGGTCGTGACATCGCAGTCTTGGATCTCAAGGAGGGCTGGGAAGTCCGCATGCCCGGTGGCGATGAGGCGATCGCCCTTGTCATCCTGCTCGGGACCCACCGCGCGGCCGCCGGCGTCGGCGATCTCGTGTCCACCATGCCGGAAACCAGCGCCCTGAAGCGCCGGGATCGCACTCTGATCGTCACGCCCGGTCGCATCCATCCCTTCCGGGGATCCGGCCGGTCGATCGCGTTCTCGCATCTCGCCGACCTCATCGTCGAAGCCATGACGCCTGAGCAGCTCGACACCCTCTACGTCCTGTCGGGTTCGCCCCAGGTGCCGCCGGCGATACCCCGGATGGGGAGGCCCACGCCGCCGCGCGACCGGCTCGATGCGATGGTCCGCACCGGCGATTGGCGGCGCGTGCCTACCGCAGAGCAGGTCGACTTCGTCCAGGACATGATCCGCTGGACCCTGATCCCGCATGACGTGCCCTCCTACGCCGAAAATGTTCTCTGCGTCCGGGAGGCGGATGGAGAGACGGTCGCCCTGCTCGCCCTCTTCGACGACACGATCGGCATCCTCGTGATCAGGCCCAAGCCCAACGTGCCTGGCTACTACGTCTGCGAGTGGGACACCGGCTGCGGCGACCGCCGACCCTTCGCCTTCGACTGGTACAAGGGCGCCTGGGGCCGGATCGACGCGCTGGCCGCCTGACCCCAAGGTGGGCGCAGACCGTGCGCCCCCCCTTCATGCCGCCTCGGCCAGCGCCGCGACGGCGAGGCGGCCGTCTCCCCGGGACGCGTCCTCCGTCATCCGCTCCAGGATCTCCGGGAGCGTCACCGGCCGCCAATCCCAGCAGTCGACCCCGACGTCGAGCGAGCGACCGCATCCCGGCAGCCCGCCGTGCGAGTGGCCGTAGAGGTGGAGGGCGCCCCGGTGCATCCCGTGCCACGTCCTCTGCGCGTAGTGGGAGAGGACGATGGGGCGGTCGTCGACCTTGATCTCCACGCGCTCGTGCTGGGAGGCCCATGGGAGGCAGGTCGTCCTCTCCCGGTCGTGGTTCCCGAGGACGAGCCGCTTCACGCCGGCGAGCCGGCTGAAGATCTCGCGGCACCGGGCGGCCGAGGCCCCGTAGGCGAAGTCTCCGAGGTGCCAGACCGTATCGTTGGGGCGGACCCGATTGTTCCAGGCGGCGATGAGGCGCTCGTCGTGGGCCTCGATCGACGCGAACGGCCGGGGCCGATGCATGCGGTGGGTGATGATATTGCGGTGCGAGAAGTGGGTGTCGGCGATGAAGAACGTGGCCATGGCGGGCCTCCATGCGGAGGCCTGCGGCGCTCCGGGGTCAGGGGATCGGGCGGGGAGCGGGGCGGCGTTTCATGCCCCCAGACTCGCGCGGCCGGCGCCCCCGCGCAAGCGGTTCCGGTACCCGCCATCGGGTTATCCCTGGCCTACGCATTCGAACCTGAAACCCCGCCGTTGACCGTTCGCTTGGATTGGAGAACCGTGAGTCATGACGACCTTCGTGCTCGATGCCGGCCCTGCTTTCGAGGAGCGTGAGATCGCGGCCTCGGCCGGGGACGACACGCCGCTCTCGCTCGACGTCGCGATCTGGATCCCGGAGCTCCTGATCCGCGACCGCATCGGCTGGCCGTGGCCGGCCTTCAGCGAGCGTCAGCTGCGCGAGGCCATCGAGCGGGGAGACCTCCGGCCCGAGCGGCACGGGCGGTCGATCGTCGTCACGCGACGCATCATCAGGGAGTGGCGGGAAGCATGCCGCGCAGGAACAGTGGACCCCGCCTCTGGCTCAGGCCCGGCGAGGTCGCCAAGGACGGCGGCACGGAGCGCCTTGCCCAGTGGCACATCAAGGACGACGGCGGGATCCGCCGCCCCGTTGGATGCTTTGCGCGCGATGTCCGCGGCCTCAAGGGCGCCGCGAAGGCCGAAGGCCTAGCCTTCAACGGGGCCGAGGAGGTCCGGGCCCACGAGGCCCTGGCGGCCTACATCACTGGCAAGCACGCGCCGTCGGTCCAGAAGGGCCGCGGCGCCGGCGAGATCGCCGTGGTGGACGTGCTCCTGATGTGGGGCGAGCGCGTTGTCCAGAAAAAGGTCGAGGACCTGCGCGCCGAGGACGCCAAGGCCGGCATCGTCCACGCCAAGCCGGCGATCTACGAGGGGCGCGCCGGCCGCTGCATGGCCCGCCTGCTCCAGCTCGGCGAGTGGTGGCAGGGCAAGAGCCTCGCCGACGTCGACGGTGACAGCTGCGACGCCTACGTCGCCTGGCGCTGCGGCCACGCCTGGAAGTCCTCGCGTCCGGACGAGACGGGCAACGCGGCCCGCACGGTGACCCCGCAGGGCGCGCGGCGCGAGCTGGAGGACATGCGCGCCGCCATCAACTGGCACCGCGGCCGGGGCTATTGCCGCGAGATCGTGGAGGTGGCGCTGCCGGCCAAGGGGAAGCGGAGGGAGCACCACCTGGAGCGCCCGGACGCTGCCCGGCTCCTGCTCGGCATGTGGCGCAAGCGCGAGGTCATGACAGTCCGCAAGGACAGCCCCACGCGCGCCGGCCAGAAGGTCCTGTCGCGGAAGCGCCCGCACCGCCACCTGACGCGCTTCGTCCTCCTCGGGATCTACACGGGCACCCGGGCCGGGGCGATCGCCACCGCGGCGTTCGAGCGGATCCCGGGCAGGTCCTGGCTCGACCTGGAGACGGGGATGTTCCACCGCCTCGCCGTCGGGCAGGGTGAGACGAACAAGCGCCAGCCACCGGTGCGGATCCCGGACCGCCTCCTCGCCCACGTCCGCCGGTGGAAGCGCCTAGGCGTGAGCCGGGACTTCGTCGTCGAGTTCAACGGCGTGGCCGTCGAGAAGGTGAACAAGGGCTTCGCCGTTGCCCTCGCCGACGCGGGGCTCCAGGGCAGCCCGCACATGCTGCGGCACACGACGGCGACCTGGTTGCTCCAGCGCGGGGTCAAGTCGTGGGACGCGTCCCACTACCTCGGGATGAGCGAGAAGATCCTGTCCGAAGTCTACGGTCACTGGGCGGCGGACTACCAGGCGGGCATCGCCGGCGGCCGCAAGAAGCGGTCGCTCCCGCCGCCCGAGCTGCACGACGCGTTCTCGGTCCACTACCACCGCGACAAGGACCTGCGGATCGCGGCGGCCAACCGGGATGCCCGGCTGGCTCGGCTCGGCCTGGAGCGCCGGTCCCTGGCGACCGCGGCGAAGGCCGCCTGAGGCTCCCGGCACCGGAACCGTACCGGAACCGGAATGGGCGGGAATAGGGCGTAATAGCGGTTCCGGTACCGGCTTCGTTCTCAGCCTTCCCCCTGCGGAATTCGGTCCCTACACACCGCTCATAACGGTCTGGTTGCAGGTTCGAGTCCTGCCGGGCCCACCACCTCTCCCGTTAAAAACCTCCCCCACTGGGGCCGACGCGGCACCGGCGATCCGGGTCATTCGGATCACGGGCTGCACAGCTGTCGGGGTCGAGGCTGGGATTGGCCAGCCTGCCCGCCAAGGCTGCCTGTCGTAACGGTTCATCGAGCGCCGACCCGGCATCACGGGCGCAACAAGCACCGGGGGAGCTTCATTTCCGCCGGCGGAGACGAGAGCGTCACCCACGCGGTCGCGTGCCGTGACCCTCTCGTCCGCGCTCATATTCAGATCGATCGGAACCCGCAGGGGGCTCGCTTACATCCGGTGGCCGCGGTGGTGTCCCATCATGTGGCCGCGATGGTGACGGTGGCCCATCCGGTGATGGCGGTGGTGGTGACGCATCATGTGGCCGCGCATGTGGTGGTGACCCATCATGCGACCATGGCCGCGATGGCCATGCATGCCGTCCATCCGGACCTCGGTGACGGCGGTCGGCGCGTCGACCGCTCCGATCACACCGGGGGTGGCAGAGGCCGGGGCGGCCGAGATGGCGCCCAGGGTTGCCAGGATGGCGGCGGCGAACAGAGACTTCCTCATGGGCGTCCTCACAGGTGGTTTTTGCCGGCGCGGCATCGGGGCTGACGCCGGCCGGGCTCAGGGAACGGCTCAGTTTCGCATACCGTTCCGCGTAGTCCGTCGTTCTCCGCCTCCGCCTCGAGAGAGGAAATTCCTCTCGGTGAACGCCGGCTGGGCGTCCCCCCGGCTTGCCGGGTGGGCAGGCTGGCGACCCCTGGAGGAAATCGGTCCGTTCGCGATGCCGGCGGCGCGGCAGGCCGCCTCGATGGTCCGCGTGACGTCGGAGTCCGGTGGAGGCTGGAAGCGGGCGAAACGCATCAGCGTCTCCGACACCGAAACCGGTCCTGGCAGCGACGCCCTGCTGTCGATCTTTCGTCGCCGGATCAGGGGCCGGTTCAAGCCGATGGCCGATCAGACGGCCTTGCCGACGAGGTGACCGATGCCGGCCGTGACGGCCATCGCCAGGGCGCCCCAGAACGCCACGCGGGCCGTCGCCCGCAGGACCTTCGCGCCGCCGACCTTCGCGCCGAGCGCCCCGAGAACGGCGAGGAACATCAGAGAGGCGGCGGAGACGAGGGTGACCACGAGGTTCGCCGGCGAGATCGCAGCCACGAGCAGCGGCAGTGCCGCCCCGGCCGAGAAGGTCGCCGCCGAGGTCAGCGCGGCCTGGATCGGGCGCGCCGTCGTGAACTCCGAGATGCCGAGCTCGTCCCGGGCATGGGCGCCCAGCGAGTCCTTGGCCATGAGCTGGTCGGCCACCTTCAGCGCGAGTTCGTGGTCGACGCCGCGGCCGACGTAGATCGCCGCCAGTTCCGCGCGCTCGGCCGCAGGGTCCTGCTCCAGCTCGCGGCGCTCACGGCTGAGATCGGCCTGCTCGGTGTCAGACTGGGAGCTGACCGAGACGTACTCGCCGGCCGCCATCGACATCGCGCCGGCGACCAGCCCGGCCGTGCCGGCGACCAGGATCTCGCCGGTGGCGGCCGTGGAGGCGGCCACGCCGACGATCAGGCTCGCGGTGGAGACGAGCCCGTCATTGGCGCCGAGGACCGCGGCGCGGAGCCAGCCGATCCGGTCGATCAGGTGGCTCTCGGCATGGGACCGGCGCATGGCAGTCAGTGCCTCCGGGTCGGGTTGGCGCGGTGCGCGCGCGTCAGGATACGACGCAGAATGCCGTCGTGCCAGCGCCCGTGCGATGGGTTCGCGAGCCGAGAGGATCCGGGGAGTCCACCCTGCGGTCGTGACGGCGGCCGGGGCCGGGACATCCGTACGGGGATGTCCCGGCCCCTCCTCCCCTCACGAGACGCCGGGGGGCGGGTTACCGCGTCCGGACGTCGTAGCGGTCGAGCATCATCACCTTGTCCCAGACCTTCACGAAATCCTTCGTGAACCGGGCCTCGCCGTCACTGCCCGCATAGACCTCGGCGACGGAGCGGAGCTGCGCGTTCGACCCGAACACCAGGTCGCAGCGCGTCGCGGTGAACTTCGCTGCTCCGCTCGCCCGGTCGACCAGCTCGAAGGTCATGCCCTTCGGGTCGGTCTTGCGCCATTCGAGATCGACGCTCGTCAGGTTCGCGAAGAAGTCGTTCGACAGCACGCCGACCCGATCGGTGAAGATGCCGTGCCGCGAGCCGTCGTAATTGGCTCCGAGGGCCCGGAGGCCGCCCACCAGAGCCACCCATTCGGGGGCCGTAAGGGACAGCAGGTACGCCTTGTCCAGGAAGAGCTCCTCGGGCGAGACGCGCGGTGCGACCGCCGCGAAGTCCTCCGCCACGTAGTTGCGGAAGCCGTCGACGACGGGCTTGAGCCACGTGAACATCTCGATGTCGGTCAGCTCCTGCCGGGTGTCGACGCGACCCGGCGTGAACGGCACCGTCGCGGGGTGGCCACCGTCGGCGAGCGCCTTCTCGACGGCGGCACATCCGCCGAGCACGATGAGATCGGCCAGCGACACCCGCTTGCCAGCCTGATGCCCGTTGAAGGCGTCGGCGATCTGCCGCAGGGCGGCCACCACCGGCACGGTCCGACGGTTGATCGACCAATCCTTCTGCGGGGCGAGCGCCAGCCGACCGCCATTGGCGCCGCCGCGCTTGTCGCTGTCGCGATAGGTCGATGCCGCCGAGAAGGCCGTGAACGCGAGATCGGAGACCGACAGGCCCGTCGCCAGGATCTCACGCTTCAGCGCGGCGATGTCGCCGTCGTCGATGAGGTCGTGATCGCGGGGCGGGATCGGATCCTGCCAAAGCAGATCGTCCTCGATCTTGACCTCGGGGCCGAGGTAGCGCTCCTTCGGACCCATGTCGCGGTGGGTCAGCTTGTACCAAGCCTTCGAGAAGGCCAGGGTGAACGCATCGAAGTCATTGAGAAACTTCTCGCACACCTTGCGGTAGTCCGGGTCGACCTTCAGGGCGATGTCGCTGGTCATCATCATCAGACCATGCATCTGGCCCGGTACATGCGCGTCCGGGGTCTTTGGCGCGTCCGGATCGGCCGGCGTCCATTGCGATGCACCGGCCGGACTCTTGGTCTGCACCCATTCGAACTTGAAGAGGTTCTCCAAGTAGGCGTTGTCCCACTGGGTCGGGTTCGGCGTCCAGCTGCCCTCGATGCCGTTGGTCATCGTGTACTGGGCGAAACCCGTGCCCTTGGGGTTGTGCCAGCCCAGGCCCATCGCCTCCATCGGAGCAATTTCCGGCGGTGGGCCGACCTGATCGCCCGACACCATTCCGTGGCTCTTCCCGAAGGCATGGCCGCCGGCGATCAGCGCCACGGTCTCCTCGTCGTTCATCGCCATGCGGGTGAAGGTCGTGCGGATGTCGCGCGCGGACCCCATCGGGTCTCCGTTCGCGTAGGGGCCTTCGGGATTGACGTAGATCAGCGCCTGGTGCGATGCGGCC
This sequence comes from Methylobacterium sp. Leaf94, assembly GCF_001426045.1. Taxonomy (NCBI): domain Bacteria; kingdom Pseudomonadati; phylum Pseudomonadota; class Alphaproteobacteria; order Hyphomicrobiales; family Methylobacteriaceae; genus Methylobacterium; species Methylobacterium sp. Leaf94. The sequence continues at coordinate 11,115 of NZ_LMRM01000028.1, read as the reverse complement.
AACGGATTTTCGAGATCGTAATCCGTATCGCCGTTCTGGCCACGCCAGCGCTTGTCGCGGCTCACCATGCTGTCGAACGACGCGACGTCGTTCGGGTCCCAGATCTCGGGTCCCCAGTAGGTCGCGTTGTCGGCTTCCCACGCGTCCTGACGTCCGCCGGCAAAGCCGTAGGTCGGGAAGCCCATGATCTCCAGGGCGCAATTGCCGGTCAGGACCATCAGGTCGCCCCACGACAGGGCGCTTCCGTACTTCTGCTTGATCGGCCAGATCAGGCGCCGGGACTTGTCGGTGTTGCCGTTGTCCCACCAGCTGTTGATCGGCGCGAAGCGCTGGAGCGCCTCGCCGGCTCCGCCCCGACCGTCCGCGATCCGGTAGGTGCCCGCCGCATGCCAGGCCATGCGGATCATCTGCGGGCCGTAATTGCCGTAGTCGGACGGCCACCACGCGACGGATGTCGTGAGGAAGGCCTTGATGTCCCGCTTCACCGCATCGAGATCCAGTGCCTCGAACGCCGCCTTGTAATCGAAGTCCTCGCCCAGGGGATTGGCCTGCGGGCCGTTCTGATGAAGGAGCTCGACCTTCAGACGGTTGGGATACCAATCCGAGAGCGCCGGCGGACTGCCCACGGCGCCACCGATGCGGTCGCCGCCGAAGGGGCATTTCCCCTGCATCTCGAAGGTCTCGGTGTTCAGATTTTTGGAATCGGCGATGGTCAACGCGGCGTCCTCTTCCTCGTCGTCGGGAGCGTCTGCTCGAAAAGCGCTTGCCCGGAAACGCCCCCGGAGCGCTCCGCGCTATTGGAGGCAATAACCCGAGGAATTATAGCGGGCCTGCAAAGAACGGACACGCTATCACGGCGATTTGATGGTCTGTGTATTCAGGCTCATCTTTTGGCGTGGCCCCTCATGCTGACAGAAGTCGCTCAATAATTCGTTGGACCGATCAGGACCGTCCGTAGAGTCGGACCGGTGATCCGCGATCGATGCCGGATGCGGCACAGTGTTCACGTGTGTTCACGCCGTGGACGGTATCGGCCCGGAGCGTTTGTGCTGACGTGGGCAGGTTCGATGATCGCGCGAATCACGCGGACCCCAGGGGCGGAGGGCCTCCTGGTTCCCTCGTTGGAGGAACGGGCGTGTTGCGGCCTCACCGAGGGTGGCCGATACTTACGCTGCGGCCCGGCCGGCGGTTGGACATTCTCGCCTCCACGGTCGTGACCGTGCCGCCGGACCAGGACGGCGCGGCTTCGTCGGCGCCGCCCAACATCGGGAAGGGCTGTTCGGCTCGAGCGTGGGTCACTTTCCGCCCAGCGGAGCGTCCGGGGTTTTGGCGAGCGGCCGATCCGATTTAGTTCCAGGACAAAATCCCGTCCGCGATGCGGAACGCTTCGTCGCGTCCAGCTATTTCCGGTCCCCGTTCCGGGAAACAGGAGTTCCCCATGCGTCGCCTCGTTCTCGCCCTCGCCGCCGTTACGGCGCTGACTGGTCCCGTTCTCGCCAAGGACGAGGCTCCCACGCCGCCGGCCACCGTGAAGTTTGCCCCCGTCCCGCAGGACGCCGTGCTGAGCTACAACCTCATCGGCCTCAACGTCGTCGACGGCACCAACAGCAATGTCGGCGAGATCAAGGATCTCGTCATCGAGAAGGGCAGGCTCACCGGCTACGTCATGTCCGTCGGCGGCTTCCTCGGTGTGGGCGAACGCTACGTGGTGGTCGATCCGTCCTCGGTGGCGCTGACCTACGACGCCGGGGCGAAAAAGTGGAAGGCCTCGGTGAATGCCAGCAAGGACGCCCTGAAGGCCGCCCCCGAGTTCAAGTACGACGGCAAGTTCAAGCGCTGAGCGCACTTTGCGGGAGCGTTCGCGCGCGAGGTGGGTCGCGGTCCGGCCGAGGGCGGTGCAACGGCCCGGATCCGCTCCCGACCGCGCGTCGGTTTCCGCCCGGGATCGACCCCGGCTCCGTGCGGCGGACAGGGTGCCCCCCTGTCCGCCGAACCGATGAAGGGCATCGGCGGCGGTGCGCTCAGAGAGACGGCGCCGGCGCCGGGTCGCCCCAGGTCTTCACCGGGAAGGTCACGTCGTAGGCCAGGTTGAAGACGAAGGCGTAGGCCACATAGAAGGCTGCGATCGCGAGATCCATGAAGAAGGCTTCGGTGAAGCCGATGCCGAGATACCAAGCGATCGGCGGCAACAGGATCACGAGAAGCCCCGCCTCGAACAGCACCGCATGCGCCACCCGCAGCATGAGGCTCTTGCGGGTATGCCCGACGACGCGCTGCATCGTCCGGTCGAAGCCGAGGTTGTAGAGGTAGTTCCACACCATCGCGGCCAGGGCGCTGCCTACGCCGATCACGCCCATGGCCGAGGCCTGCAGCCCGAACAGCAACGTCCCGAGCGGGATGATCAGGGCGAGCCCCAGCACCTCGAACAGGATGGCGTGGCGGATGCGATCGCGAGTCGTGCGCATGATGTTTCCCGAAAACGGTCCCTTTGGTCCGGCGTCTTCTATCTGCCATACACCGAGCCGCAAGTTAGAACGTATCGGAAAACCGGATGGATCATGGTCTCGCTCGATCAACTTCAGGCATTCGTGGCGGCGGCCGAGGCCGGATCTTTCTCGGGCGCGGCCCGCGTGCTGCGGAAAGCCCAGTCGGCCGTCAGCACCCAGGTGGCGAACCTGGAGGCCGATCTCGGTGTCGTCCTGTTCAGCCGAGCGGGCCGCAATCCCGTATTGACCCCGGCAGGCGAGCGGCTGTTGCTGGAGGCCCGCGTGGTGCTCGAGCGGCGCGAGCACCTCGTCGGCGTGGCGCGCAGTCTGGAGCAGGGGGTGGAGAACCGGCTCGTGGTCGCCATCGACGAACTCTATCCCGAGCACGCCCTCGGCGCGCTGTTCGCGGACTTCGCGCGGCACTTCCCCTTCGTCGAGCTGGAACTGCTCTTCCCGCTGATGGAGGATGTCAGCCGCATGGTGCAATCGGGGGCGGCCGACCTCGGCGTGATGTGGCGCCAGGAGGTGCTGCCCACGGAACTCGGCTTCCAGACCATCGGCTGGGTGCCCCTCAAGCTCGTCTGCGGGCGCGACCATCCCCTGGCGAAGGCGCGGGTGGCGTGGGAGGAGTTGAAACGGCATCGCCAGATCCTCGTCGCCGCGCGCAGCGACGGGCCCGAAAAGCGCCGCCTGCGGGTGGCCGCCGAGGTGTGGTGGGTGGAGAGCCACTGGGTCATCCTCGAGATGGTCAAGCACGGGATCGGTTGGGCCTTCGTCACGGACCACGTCATCGCCGCGTCGCAGACGGCGCCCGATCTCGTCACGCCGGATCTGCAATTCGATCAGGGCGACTGGCCCATCGCCCTGGAACTGGTCTGGCACAAGCAGCGCCCCTGCGGACCGGCCGCGGCCTGGCTGCGCGAGCGCTTCGCGGCGGAGCGGGTCGGCAACGCGTCGGGCGTCGGCCGGACGGCCTGAGGACGGGAACTCTGGCGCGCCCTCGTGTCCTGCGGACCCGCCACCGGGGCATGCCGATCCGGGTGAGCGGCATAGCCGTCCGACCGGTCTCGCGCGTGGTCCCTGGCGGACGCCGCGTCGCGAACCCGCTTGTGCGTACGGGGCGGTGCGACGACGACGTGCCGGATACGCAGGACGAAACCTGGCATGAAGAGTCCCCGAAGCGGTGGCGCGCCGTTTCCATCGCCGCGTAGGCCGGCAAGCGTCCGTCGCGCGCGGACCGGTGCCGTCCAGCGGTGCCTGCGGCACGGCGCGCGGAGGACTCTCCGGAAGCGGGTGGGCAAAGGCGTCGCGGTGAGGTGTGGGTCGTGCAGGGCGGATCGGAGGAGGACGGGCCCGCCGCAGGGCCCGAGGCGGCACCGGCCTGTCTCGCGGGGGGCAGCGAGATAGCGGCGAGGCTGCGCACGCACAACTGGTCCTGTTTCTCCCTCGGACGACCGGAGACCTGGCCGGCCGGTCTGCGCGCGACCGTGAGCCTGATGCTGGGCTCGCGCTTTCCGATGTTCGCGGCCGTGGGGACCGAACTTGCCGTCCTCTACAACGACGCCTTTGCCGAGATTCTCGGGCTCCGGCATCCGGCCCCCCTCGGCCGGTCTTTTCGCGAGGTCTTTTCGGGTGTGTGGAGCGAGGTTGAGCCCATGGTCGCGCGCGCCCTCGCCGGCGAGGCGACCTTGTCCGAGAACATGCCGTTCGTGATCGAGCGGGGCGGCGACGCGGAGTCGGCGTCCTTCACGGTCTCCTACTCGCCCCTGCGGGACGACGCGGACAGGGTCGTCGGTGTGTTCTGCGCCTGCGCCGAGACGAGGGCGCAGATCGCGGCGCAGGCGGACCTCGGCGAGACGGAAGCGCGCCTGCGCCTTGCGAGCGAGGCTTCCCACATCGGCTTCTGGGACGTGGACGTCGTGAACGACACGGCCTTCTGGCCGCAGCGGGTGAAGGCGATGTTCGGCATGTCGTCCGACGCCCCGGTCTCGGGCGCGGAGTTTCTCGCCGGCCTGCATCCCGACGACCGCGAGGCGACGATGGCGGCCTTCACCGCTGCGCTCGATCCTGCGCGCCGCGCCGTCTACGATGTCGAGTACCGGACCGTGGGCCAGGCGGACGGACTGGTCCGCTGGGTCGCCGCCAAGGGGCGCGGCCTCTTCGAGGGCGACCGCTGCGTGCGCGTGCTCGGGACCGCCCTCGAGATCACCGCCCGCAAGCGGTCCGAGGAGGCCCTGCGCGCCAGCGAAGAGCAGTTTCGCGTCCTGTCGCAGGTGCTGCCCAACCTCGTCTGGACCACCGATGCGGCCGGCGCCGCTGACTGGTTCAACGAGCGGGTTTACGCCTACAGCGCGTTGCGGCCCGGAACCCTCGACGCGGCGGGATGGCTCGCCATCATCCATCCGGACGACCGGGCCCGCGTGGCCAAGCGGTGGGGCGAGACCGTCGCCTCTCTGTCGGAATACCAGTGCGAATATCGTCTCCGGCGCGGGGACGGCGCCTATCGCTGGTTCCTGGCGCGGGCGCAGCCGGTGCTGGCCGGCGACGGCACCGTCCTGCGCTGGGTCGGCACCAGCACCGACATCGACGACCAGAAGCGGGTGATGGCCGAACTCGTCGGCTTCAACGAGGCCTTGGAGCAGCGGGTCGCCGAACGCACTGCCGAGCGCGACCGGGTCTGGCGCAACTCGCGCGACCTCCTCGTCGTCATCGGGTCCGACGGTGTCTTCCGGGCGGTGAACCCGGCCTGGGAGGCGATCCTGGGCCAGCATCCGTCGGACGTGGTCGGGCGCAGCTTCCTGGCGTTCGTCTGGCCGGAGGATGCGGTCTTCACCGAGGCGGCTTTGTCTCAGGCCGCGGCTGCCGACCACCTCAACAACTTCGAGAATCGCTACCGCCACGCGGACGGCACCGCGCGCTGGATCTCATGGCGGACCTCCGTGGAGGGGGGGCTCGTTTACGCCTATGGGCGGGACGTCACCGCGGAGAAGACCCAGGGCCAGGCGCTGCAGCAGGCCGAGGAAGCCTTGCGCCAGTCCCAGAAGCTGGAGGCAATCGGGCAATTGACCGGAGGGGTCGCGCACGATTTCAACAACCTGCTGACCATCATCCGGTCCTCGGTTGACTTCCTGCGCCGGCCGGATCTCGCGGAGGCGCGCAGGGCCCGCTACCTCAACGCAGTATCCGACACGGTGGACCGGGCGGCCAAGCTGACGGGACAGCTCCTCGCCTTCGCGCGGCGCCAGACCCTGAAGCCGGAGACGGTGGACGTCGGCAGCCGGCTGCGCAGCGTCGCGGACCTGCTCGATACCGTGACGGGGGCGCGCATCGCGGTCCGGACGGAGCTGCCCGACCATCCCTGCTGCGTGCGGGTGGACGTCAGTCAGTTCGAGACCGCCCTCGTGAACATGGCGGTCAACGCCCGGGACGCGATGGAGGGCGAAGGAACCCTGACCCTGCGGCTGGATTGCGGCGTGCCGCTCCCGTCCATTCGCGGCCATGCCGGGGCCCCCGGGCCCTTCGCAGCGGTCTCGCTCACCGACACGGGCACGGGCATCGCCGCCGACGTCCTCACCCGGATCTTCGAGCCGTTCTTCACCACGAAGGCGGTCGGCAAGGGCACGGGCCTCGGCTTGTCCCAGGTGTTCGGCTTCGCCAAGCAGTCGGGTGGCGACGTGGCCGTCGCGAGCGAGCCGGGCCGGGGCACGACGTTCACACTCTACCTGCCCGAGGCGGAGATGAACTTCGTCGTGGCCGAGGACGGTTCCGCAACGGCGGCTCTGGAGCCGGGCGGCGCCGGCCAGCGCGTCCTGGTGGTCGAGGACAATATCGAGGTCGGGCGGTTCGCGACCCAGATCCTGCAGGACCTCGGCTACGCGACGACCTGGGCGGCCAACGCGGAGGAGGCGTTGGACCGCATCGGGCCGGATGGCGGCGGTTTCGACGTTGTGTTCTCCGACGTGGTCATGCCGGGCATGGGCGGGATAGAGCTCGCCAAGCTGTTGCGGCGGCGTCTGCCGCACCTGCCCGTGGTCCTGGCCTCCGGCTACAGCCACTTGCTGGCCGAGGAAGGCGCGCATGGATTCGCGTTGCTGCAGAAGCCCTACTCGGCTGATCAGGTCTCCGCCATCCTGCGCCAGGTGGTGAGGCGCCGGACCGGTGGCGGGCGGTCTGCGACGCCGAGCCGGGGCAAGGGTGCGAAAGGCCGCGCCGACAGCTGACCCGGCGGAGGAACCGGCACACCGATCCTCGCCCCACCCCGCACCGATGGGGCGACCGGCGCCCTCGGGCGACGCCGGCCGTATCCCTGCTGGACCTCAGGCCGGGCGACGGCCGTCGGCGGCGTAGCGGTCGATGGCCGAGGGCAGCTCGCGCGAGAGCCGGGAGAGGAGCGCGCCGCGGCTCAGGCCGGTCTGTCAGGCCGGGCGACGGCCGTCGGCGGCGTAGCGGTCGATGGCCGAGGGCAGCTCGCGCGAGAGCCGGGAGAGGAGCGCGCCGCGGCTCAGGCCGGTCTGCTGGGTGAGGTGGTCGAGGGTGTCCGAGCCGATGGCCCGCTCGAGATCCSCCTCGGGGATGTCGCGGTTGGGGCCGTGGCTGACCCAGGAGTTCGCGGTCTCGCCGTGGCCGCCCTTGGTGAAGTGGTCGACGAGCTCGCTCAGGCCGCTGGCGATCAGGCCGCCGACCCCGGCGGTGCCGACGCCGCCCAGAAGCCCGGCYAGATTGCCGAGGCCGCCGCTGCCGGTGGCCGTGCCGGTGGAGGCTGTGTTCGGGATCGGTGGGACGGTGCGTTGGGGTGCGGTGGGCTCGTGGCCCTTCAGCAGCTCGGCCCCGGGTGCGCTGAGGCTTAACGCCGCCCAGAAGCCCGGCTAGATTGCCGAGGCCGCCGCTGCCGGTGGCCGTGCCGGTGGAGGCTGTGTTCGGGATCGGTGGGACGGTGCGTTGGGGTGCGGTGGGCTCGTGGCCCTTCARCAGCTCGGCGAGCTTGTCGCGGTTCTGGTAGCCGGCCACGGCCAGAAGGCCCAGCAGCGCGGTCATCGAGGGGTAGCCCTTGCTCATCGGAGGTCTCCGTTTGTGGGGGTGAACAGGTCTTGAGAAGTGAACAGGTTTGGGGGGGCGAGAAGGGCCGGACCGGCAACGATCCAGGCTCGCGTCGTCAGCCCGCCGCGGCGGCCTCCGTCGATGTCGTGCGCCCGGCCAGATCGCTCGGCTCGGCGGCATACTGGCTGGCGGCGATGGTGCGCTTGACCGTGGAGCGGGCCGCATCGATGGCGATGGCGGCCGCCGACAGGGTGCGGGCCTCGGTCGGGCGTTCGAGGGCGTGCTTGGCGATGTCGCCGGCCAGATCGTCGATCTCGCGGGCGAGCTGTTCCAGACGCGGCGCGTCGGCGCTGTCCTGGGCCTCCTGCCGGATCTCCAGCAGACGATCGGTGGCCTCCTCGATGCGCTCGCGGCGCAGGCGCGACAGGCGCTGCCCGACCCAGGCGAGCGCCGAGCCGATGCCGCCGCCGAGGAAGGCGACGAGGTAGATCCAGGTCTCGTAACGCTCGACGAAGCCCTGCTGCTCGCGCTCGAAGAAGTCGACGGCGCCGGGATGGATCGGCAGCCGCGCGCTCGTCGCGCCCGCCGTGCTGTCGTAGTTCGGCGCCTGCACGTAGTCGGCCGCCGGCGTCACGTTGGCCATGCCGCTGCGCATCTCGAACAGGTGCTGGGTGACGTCGGCCGCGACCGGTCGGGAGAGGGTGGTGCGGGCCATCAGGCGGTAGGAGGCCCCCACGGTATGGACATCCTCGGCCGGCACCTTCGGACTGCCGCCGAAGGTCTCGGCCGGCATCGTCACGGCCTGGAGGCGCGGCAGGCGCGCGATGATGGCGTCGGCGTTCTCCACGTCGACGAAGGCGACCTTCCCGCTCCGGCTCACCCCCTGCACGATGCCGACGATGCGCTGGGCGGTGGGCGAGGTCGGGGCGATCACCGAGACCACCGCGTCGATCCGCTTGCGGGTGAAGGCGCCCGCGAGCTCCGCCTCCGTCATCTCCACCAGCGCCACGTGGCGCGGCGGCACCGGGCCGTCGGGCTCCTTGTCGAGAAGAGTCAGGCCGTAATGCTCGACCATGGCCTTGATGAGCGCCTGGTCTGCGTCGCGATGGGCCAGGATGGCGAGGCGCTTGCGCTCGAGCTGCGGGAACCGGGTCAGCCCGGAGCCTTCCGGTGAGGCGATGATCATCGCTTGGTCCCGCAGGATCGCCAGGGTCAGGCCGTTGTCGGGCAGGTCGACGTCGGGACGCACGACAGCGAGGTCGGCCCGTCCCTCCTGGAGGGCGGCGGCGCTGTCGCGCACGTCGTCGAGGGCCAGGACCTTGAGGCGGATCTCCTTGTGGCGCTTGGCGAGGGCGTCGGCATAGGCCTGGATCAGGGCCGGCTCGGTTCCGTCCCGGGGCGCCACCGCCACCGTCAGAACCGTGGCGCGGGAGACCCAGTAGGCCACCCCCGCCGCGAGACCGAGGAAGACGGTGAGCAGCAGGAACACGAGCTCCGGGCGCAGGAGGACCTTGGCGAACTTCATCGAAGGTCGTTCGCTCCCGCCCGCCCGGGGCTCCGTCCCCCCGTCGCGTCCTTCGAACCGGCCATCGTCGAGCCCTACGGGCAGGAATGCCGTTCGCCGTCGTTGCCGAGATAGGTTCCGCTGGCCGCATCGTAGGAGCGGAAACGGCGGGCACAGGCGGCCACGGCCTCGGCCGGCACCCCGCGCGGAGCGGCCTGGGCCTGCGAATTCGCGATCGCCCCACCGATGATCGCGCCCGCGGCGAGGCCGGCCACGCCGGCGCCGACCGCCGCGCCCACGCCGGGTCCCCGGCGATAGCCGTAGCCGCGCCGGTAGCCGTAGCCCCGACCGTAGCCGCGCCCACCGCGCCAGCCGTGACGGTGACCGTACCGGCGAAACTGCATGTACGCAGTCGGTACATCCGCGTGCGCCAGGGCCTCGACGGCTGGGCCGCCCGTCGTCGGGGCTGCCTGGGCCGGGAGCCCGACCAGGGCAGCGGCGACGGTGGCGGCAAGGGCGAGGGTCAGCTTCATCGTGAGGTGTCTCCTGACGGATGGTGGAGGTGCGCTGGGGATGGGCTCAGTAGCCGCGCCGGTTCGGCGGGACGGCGGAACGCCCGCCGAACCGGCGGCTGACATAGGCGATGACCTTCGGAAGCAGGAAGGCGGTGAGGAGCTTGCGGATCATGGGATGGTCTCCGGGACTGCGGGATCAACGATTGCGACGGGACAGCCAGCCCACCGCGAAGGCGACGGCGGCGAGGCCGAGGAGCGCGGAGGCGCGGTTGTCGTCGGCGTAGCGCACGGCCTGTCGGCCGTAAGTCGATCCGCGCTTGGCCGCGTGATGGGCGAAGGCGCGACCGTCATCGATGAGGTTTCCCGCCCGGTCGCGCGTCTCGTCGACGAGGTGACGCCCGTCCTCGATCAGGTTCCTGGCGCGGTCGCGCACCTCGTGGGCGATGTCGCGCCCGTCGTCGATGAGATCCTCGGCCCGGTCGCGGGCGCGACCGTAGGCGTACTGGGCACCGCCGGCCACCTGGTTCACGGCGCCGCGCACTTGGCGCGCCGGATCACCGGTGATGCCGCCGACCACGGTCTGGGCACGGCCCCTGAGGTGGCGCGAGGCGCCGCGGAACTGGTCTCCATTCATGGGGAAACTCCTGGGTTCGAGGGGGATGAGGGGCGGCGGGACCTTGGTCGGGGCTTCGGCCGCCGTCCGGGATCAGTGCTTGCCGGTGACCTTATCGACGGCCGAGGCGATGCCGTCCTTGGCTTCGCCGACGGTGCGCTGGGCCTCGCCCTTGAGCTCCTGGGCCTTGCCTTCGACCACGAGCTTGTCGTTGCCCGTGACCTTGCCGGCGGCCTGCTTGACGTTGCCGGCCGCCTCGTTGGCGAGACCCTTCAGCTTGTCGGTGGTGCTGCTCATGGGATGTCTCCTTGTGTTCGGATGACTGGGATGGGTTGGCCGGCCGGTCGCGGGGACCGGCCGGGATGGGCTCAGACGCGGCGGGCGTCGACGCTGTCGGCGAGGGTGAGGCGCTTGGGGGCGCCGAGGCGTCCGCCGAGGAAGCCGGCGAGGGCGCCCAGGATCAGGGCGAGCGCGCCGTAGAAGGCGCCCTGGGTKGCGGCGGACTTGGCGGCGACGGCCGCGGCTTCCGCCTTCGCCTTGGCGGTCGCGACGGTCTCGTCGTACTGCTTGCGGTAGTCCTGGATCTGGGCCTTGNGCGGCGGACTTGGCGGCGACGGCCGCGGCTTCCGCCTTCGCCTTGGCGGTCGCGACGGTCTCGTCGTACTGCTTGCGGTAGTCCTGGATCTGGGCCTTGGCCTGGTCGACCGGGATGCCCTGGGCCTTGGCCAGGGCGTCGGCCGCGCGGGTCTCGGCCTGGGCCTTCTGGGCCGGGTCACCGGTGAACAGCGCCCGGATGGCGGCCACGGCGGCGTCCTTGGCCGCCTGCGGGTCCTGGCCGGCCGCCTGGTTGCGCACCGACTGTTCGATGCCGTCCAGGGGGTTGGAGATCTTCGACAGCGACGGAGCCGCGGCCTGCGCGGCGGTCTGCACCGTGCCGCCCACCAGCGAGCCGGCCCCGCC
>NZ_LMRM01000027.1:0-33121 GCF_001426045.1 Methylobacterium sp. Leaf94 | reverse complement strand
GCCGGCAACAGACGCAGCGCCGAAGGCTCCGCCAAGCCGTCCAGGATCGCCGTCGCCTCCGACGCGGTCACCGCGGTCGCTTGCGCCCGCTCCGGCGCGATCTTGTCTTGCGAGGTCTTCTCTTGCGAGGTCTTCTCTTGCGAGGTTTCTTGCCGTGACACCGAACCAACCTCACGCCCGGAGGGAAAACATGCGCGCAATCACTTGGCGCCAATGAAGAATTTCGATCGGAAGCGGAACCGCCCCCTACTCGACGTCGAGGGGCGCGACGCCCGCCGCCTTGCCGTCGGTACCCAGGGTGATCTTCTGGATGCGTGCCTCGGCCTTCTGCAGCAGCCCTTCGCAGTGGCGCTTCAGCGCCTCGCCGCGCTCGTAGATCGCCACCGATTCGTCGAGGTGGACATCCCCCTTCTCCAGGCGTCGCACGATGTCCTCGAGTTGCTCCAACGCCTTCTCGAAGGGCAGGTCGAGGCCCGGCTCGTCCGTACCGGACGTCGACGCAACAGCGGGTCGCGTGACACTCATTCTAAACTACCCCATGATTCTGACGGTCTAAGCCGCGGGCCCGGAAGCCGACAACCCGATCCGGCCGGTGGATCGTCGTTTCGTTGTCCGGGGCGGCGTTTGCGCCACACCTCGCCCCCCGGTTTCTGCGCGACGACAGGCGGGACGCCCGAAGCCGGATCGCTTTCTCTTCGAAGTGCTTACGCGACGACTTGGAGGTCGGAGCTGAAGTCCAGCCGAAACGGCTCACCCTCGAAGGCCTCCGCGCCGCGACCGATCTCCGCGATCGCCGCGATCATGCGGCCATCGCGGTTCAGCATGCGGTCGGCGAGGGCCACGAACAGGGCGTTGGGCGTCGCCGACGGGGCGGCCGCCCGGAGCGCCTGGGCGATCTCGGCCTCGTTGCGGTCCGGGGCCAGGGCGCAGGCGACGATGTAGGCCGCCGCCGTCGAGCGGCTGATGCCCGCATAGCAGTGGATCAGCAGAGGCTGGGCCCGGTCCCAGGTTCGTGCGAAGTCGAGGATCTGCGCGATGTGGGGCTCCCCCGGCGTGACGTGTCCGTCCATCGGGGCGACGATGTCGCTGACCTCCACGACGCAGTGGCGTCCCTCCGGGATCCCCACCGGACGGGCGATCGCGGTGCCGACCTTCATCAGGGTCATCAGGTGGGTCGCACCGGACCCGTCGAGGGTCTCGGGCAGCCGGGACAGGGGGCAGACCTGGAGATGCGGCATCAGGCGGACTCCGGGCGCGCGAGACCATGGAAACGGGCGAGAAAGCGTGCTTGCGCCACCGCGGTGGGCCAGGGGACCAGCAGCGCCTCGGCCTCGGGACCGAGGGGACCACAGGCGCCGAAGATCGCATCGGCCTCCGCCCCGGAAAATCCGGCCAGACGCGTCGCCTCGTGATAGGCGGCGATGCCGTCGGCCCGCTTGACCAGGGCGGACAGGGCCGCGCCCGGTTCGGGAAGCCCGAAGCGCTGGCGGATGGCGGTGAGGAGCCGGCGCTCCACCGCCTTGTAGGAATCGCCGATCGCCGCCTTGAAGGGCGAGATGATGTCGCCGATGACGTATTCGGGAGCATCGTGCAGCAGCAGTTCGAGGCCGTGGCCGACGCCGAGGCCCGGCGCCTCTCCGCGGCCGATGGCCTCCACCAGCAGGGCGTGCTGGGCCACGGAGAAGACGTGCGGCCCCGCCGTCTGACCGTTCCAGCGGGCGACGCGGGCGAGCCCATGGGCGATGTCGGCGATCTCGATGTCGCGGGGGGCCGGGTCGAGGAGATCGAGGCGCCGGCCCGACAGCATCCGCTGCCAGGCGCGGCCGGGATCGCCGCTCATGCCGAGCCCCCGGCGGGCCGAGACCCGAGGGCGGCGCAGGGCCCGTGCCGGTGGCAGCCGAGGAGGTGATCGTTGGCGAGGCCGACCGCCTGCATGAAGGCGTGGACGATGGTCGGCCCGCAGAACGCGAACCCCTCCGCCTTCAGGGCCTTGGACAGCTTTCGCGAGATGTCGGTCTCGGTAGCGATGCCCGCTCGATCCCGCGCCGTCCCCTGGATCGGCGCGCCGTCGACGAAGTCCCAGAGAAAGGCCGAGAAGCCCTGCCCGCGCGCCTCGATGGCGAGGTAGGCCCGGGCACCCGCGATCGTGCCGACGATCTTGGCCCGGTTCCGGATGATGCCGGTATCCTGCATGAGACGGGCGACGTCCGTGTCCGTGAACCGCGCGATCGCCTCAGGGTCGAAGCCCGCGAAGGCGCGGCGGAAGCCCTCGCGCCGGCGCAGGATGGTGACCCAGGACAGGCCGGCCTGGAAGCCGTCGAGGATCAGCTTCTCGTAGAGGGCACGGCCGTCCCGCTCCGGCACGCCCCATTCGGTGTCGTGATAGGCGACGTAGACGGGGTCGAGGCCGGCCCACCAGCAGCGGGCGCAGCCGTCGGGATGGTGGATCAGGCCGGAGGCGTCGGTGAGCATCGCCGAGGGTTTAGCCGGGCGGGGCGGCGGCGTCGATGTTGGGGCTGCGTCAGCCGGCCAGCGCGGTCTCGGGAAAAGCGAAGGTCGCGAAGGACGGCTTCTCGACCCCGACCGGAACCGTACCCGCCCGCAGGGGCTCACCGGCCGCCAGGGCGTCGGCGAGGCGGTCGAGGCGCACGGTGCCGAGGGCCCGGCCGCCCGCGACGCTGCCGACGGTGCCGAGCGCCCGCTGCCCGGCGGTGATCTCGGCCCCGGTCTGCAGCACCTCGTCCGAGACCGCGACCAGGGGGACGATCCGGGTCCGGGCCGTGCCGCGATGTTGCATGCGCGAGACCACCTCCTGGCCGACATAGCAGCCCTTGCGGAAGTCGACGCCGCCGAGCTGGTCCATCAGAGCCTCGTGCGGGAAGGCGTCGGACCAGGGAAAGTCGCGCCCGCCCTCCGGGATGCCGAGGGCGATGCGGTGGGCGTGGTAATCGGCCTCGGTCGCATCCGCCGAGAAGGCGCCGAGCGCGAAGATCAGGCGCTCGCCCAGCGCCCCGAGGCGGCCGTCGCGCCGGCGGGTCACCGCGGCGGCGGTCTCGGCCCCGTCCCAGGCGGCGGCCACGCCGAAGGTGGGCTCGAGAGCGATCGTCACCCGGGCGCGCAGGCGGTAGAGCCCGAGGCGCTTGGCGAGGTCGGGCGCGCGCTCGGCGGCGGCGTCGAGCTGGAAGCCCTCCGGCGTGCGACCGACGAGGAAGTCGAACAGGATCTTGCCCTGCGGCGTCAGGAGCGCACCGAGGCGGGCCTCGCCGGGCTCGAGAGTCTCGACGTTGCAGGTCACCACGCCCTGCAGGAAGCTCGTCGCATCCTCGCCGGAGACGGTGACGACGGCGCGGTCCGGCAGCAGGGCGATCGGCATGGCGGCTCCTTGACACAAGCGGCGGCGGCATTGCGCCCCGTCCGGGCCTGACATAAGCCGCCCGCGACCCCGTCTCAATGTGCGTCCGGAACGCGGACGGCCCCAGGAGATTCGGAATGGACCAGCCCTTCGACCTCCTCCTCACCGGCGGCACCGTGGTGAACCAGGACGGCGCGCACCGCGCCGACCTCGGCATCCGCGCCGGACGCATCGCGGCGATCGGCGACCTCGCGGCGGCGCAAGCCGCCGAGCGGCGCGACTGCACCGGCCTGCACCTGCTGCCCGGCGTCATCGACAGCCAGGTGCATTTCCGCGAGCCGGGGCTCGACCACAAGGAAGACCTCGAATCGGGCTCGCGCGCCGCCGTCATGGGCGGCGTGACCACGGTGTTCGAGATGCCGAACACCAACCCGCTCACCACCAGCGCCGAGGCCCTGGCCGACAAGGTCGCCCGGGCGCACCATCGGATGCATTGCGACTTCGCGTTCTGGGTCGGCGGCACCCACGAGAACGCGCATCGGGTTCCCGAACTCGAGCGCCTGCCGGGCGCCGCCGGCATCAAGGTGTTCGTCGGCTCCTCCACGGGCTCGCTGCTGGTCGAGGATGATGCGGGCGTCACCGAGATCCTGAAGCGGACCCGCCGGCGCGCGGCCTTCCACGCCGAGGACGAGCCGATGCTGCGGGCGCAGAAGGACCGGCGCGTGCCGGGCGATCCGTCCTCGCACCCGGTCTGGCGCTCGCCGGAGGCCGCCCTGACGGCGACCCGGCGCCTCGTGCGCATCGCCCGGGCCACGGGTGCCCGCATCCACATCCTGCACATCTCGACGAAGGAGGAGATGGCGTACCTGGCTGACGCCAAGGACGTGGCGACCTGCGAGGTCACGCCCCACCACCTCACCCTCGACGGCGACGAGGCCTATGCCCGCCTCGGCACCCTGGTGCAGATGAACCCCCCGGTGCGCGGGGCCGACCACCGCGACGGCCTCTGGCACGGCCTGTCCCAGGGCGTCGCCGACATCCTCGGCTCAGACCACGCGCCGCACCTCCTCGAGGAGAAGGCCAAGCCCTACCCGGATTCGCCCTCGGGCATGACCGGCGTGCAGACCCTGGTGCCGATCATGCTCGACCACGTCGCCGCCGGCCGGCTGTCGCTCGCCCGCTTCGTCGACCTCACCAGCGCCGGCCCCAAGCGCCTGTTCGGCATCGCCCGGAAAGGGCGGCTCGCGGTCGGCTACGACGCCGACGTGACGGTGGTGGACCTCAAGCGCCGCGAGACCATTCGCAACGCCTGGATCGCCTCGAAATGCGGCTGGACGCCCTATGACGGCGTCACCGTGACGGGCTGGCCGGTGGGCACCCTGGTGCGCGGCCACGGCGTGATGTGGGAGGGGGCCCTGACCGCGCCGTCCCGCGGCGAGGCGGTGCTGTTCGAAGAGGCCCTGCCTCGGGCCTGAGTCCGGCGCAGCAAAAAGGGCAGGCACCCGGCGCCTGCCCTTCGGTCGTCCGCGCCGGTGAAGCGCCGCGGCGCCCGGCTTCGTTAATGCTGCGGACTGGTGGTGAAGGCGCCGCCGCGGATGCGGTCCGGGAAGCCCTCGGCGTAGCGGGCCGTGGCCTCCTCGCCATAGGTCGTGACGAGTTCCTGGAAGGCCGCGAACAGGGCGGCCTGGGCCATGCAGTCGCCGTCGAGCCCGTCGAGACAGCCCTCGGCGAACGCTTCCGAGACGTAGCTCAAGGCGACGCGCTTGTCGTCGAGATCCGCTTCGAAGGGCGCGGAGACCGTATCCATGTGCATGGGCCACATCATCGTTTGCGCCGGTGAACGACCCGGCGAGTAACCACGAGGATAGGGCGATCGGAGGAGTTCGCAAAGCCAGGAATTGCGAAGCGGTTAACGCGGGCCCTCAAATTCTTCGTTTCCGCCCGCGGCCCGCACCCTGTGGCCAACCGGCATCACTACCCGCCGAACCGGCTCGCCAGGGCGTGCGACAGGCGCTCGCCCTCGGTCACGTAGCGGGCGGCCGCCTCGTTGGCCGCGGGGGTGCAGACCCGGTAGGTCAGGCTGTAGCCGCGATAGCCGCGATTGTAGGCGCCGGCGAGCCGGTCGCGCCGGCTCGGGGTCACGCCCTCGGCCTCCATCAAGGCCTTCATCCGGGCCGGCCACTCGGCGGCATCGGGCGCGGTGCAGAGGTCGCGCAGGAAGGCGAGGGAGCCGATGACCTCCGAGAGACGGAGCAGGTCCCGGTCGTAGGGCGCGGGCGGCGGTTCGGGCGCGGGCGGCGGCTCCTTCTCCTTCTCGGACGGCTTCGGCGCAGGCCGGGACGAGCCGCCGCGGGATTGCTGGGCGAACCCGGCCTCCGGCCAGGCCATCAGCACGGCGAGGCCGCACAGGATCACGATCCCCGCACCACGAACCGTCACGCCGCGGGCTCCGCGCGTGGAGCGGCCCGGACGAAGGCCTCGCGAACGGTCGCGGCGAGGCCGGGGGTCGTCGCCAGGGTCTCGAGTTCGGCGAGGGTGGCCCAGCGCACGCCCAGGGCTTCCGGGCCGGCCGCCGGCTCGCCGCCGGTCCAGAGGGCCGCGTGGGGATGGACGACGTAGTGGTGGCGCACGCGGCCCTCGGGGTCGCGCAGGATGATCTCGGTGGGGCTGAGCACGCCCACGACCTCGGCCGACAGCCCGACCTCCTCCTGCAATTCGCGCAGGGCCGCCTCGGCGAGAGGCTCGCCCGCCTCGACGAGGCCGCCGGGAAGGGTCCAGACGCCGCGCATCGGCTCGTTGGCCCGGGCGGCGAGGAGCACACGGTCGTCGCGCAGGACCGCGATCGAGGTGCCGACGAAGGGCCGCGTCGGGAACAGGCGCGACGCGGCCGCCTCCGGATCGGTCCCGCTCACGGCGTCACCACGGCGATGCGACCGTCGGAGAGGCCGACGAGGAGGCGGGTGGCGGGGCCACGGCCGAGGCTGGCCAGCCCGAAGGCGGCGAGGCCGGGCAGGGGGGCACGCGACCGCTCGCGGACGCCCTCCTTCAGGGAGAGGATCGCCACGGCGCTCCGGTCCGCGATCGGCAGGGCCAGCTCGGGCGCGCCCTCGCGCTCCGGCTCGA
This sequence comes from Methylobacterium sp. Leaf94, assembly GCF_001426045.1. Classification (NCBI taxonomy): domain Bacteria; kingdom Pseudomonadati; phylum Pseudomonadota; class Alphaproteobacteria; order Hyphomicrobiales; family Methylobacteriaceae; genus Methylobacterium; species Methylobacterium sp. Leaf94. Next base: position 26,646 of record NZ_LMRM01000027.1, on the reverse strand, counting down.
CCAGGGCCGCGAGGTCGACCTCGCCCTCGCCCGGGGAGACGTTGGTGTAGCCCGGCGCCTCCCGGGCCAGGCGCAGGGCGCCGGCCTCCAGGGCCCAGAGCTGCAGCTGGCCGGCGCCGTCGGGGGCCGCCACGGTCGCGATCTGGGGCCGGCCGGTGCCGGAGAAATCCGCGATGGCGGCCGGCTTCAGGGGCTGGCCTCCCGGGCCGGTGGCCTGCTCCGGACTGCGGGCCAGCAGGGTCCAGGCCGCTCCGGGCGTCGCCGCGGCACCGGGCTCGGCCTTGGCGAACAGGGCGAGGGCGGCCCCGCCGGCGGGCGCGACCGTGACCGCGAGGACGATGGGCTTGCCGTCCAGCCGGGCGATCCGCGGCCGGCGCAGGGCGAAGGCCGCGTCGGGGGCGGCCGAGAGAGGGGTGGTCACGACCGGCACGGGCTTCGGGTCGCCGCCCATCGCCACGGGCTGACGCTCGCGGATCACGAGGGTGCCCGCCTGCTCGGGGCCGCCGGCCAGGGCCGGCCGGGGATCCGCCAGATGGGCGCTCAAGGCGCCGGAGACCGCGCGCCGGGAGCCGGGCAGGGCGCCGCGCGGGGTCTCGGTGGCCGCCAGCCCCTCCACCGCCTCGGCGCCGAGCAGGGTGGTGGTCACCTGCCCGTCGACGAGGCTGAGGGCCGCGCCGCCGGCATCGCCCCAGACCACGGCGATCGGCGCCTCGGGCTCGACGACCGCCGGATTGGCGCTGCGGGAGCGGGCGAGGGGCAGCAGGCCGGAGGTCGCCACCGCGATCGCGACCTCGCTGCCGGGCCCCCGCAGGGCACGGGCTCGGAACGGCAGGTCGAGGATCGCCACCGACGGCTCCGCGCCGGCGGGGGATGCGGCGATCAGGAGCCCGACGAGAAGCGCGCGGCGCGCCCCCCGTTCAGACATGCTGGCCGCCGTTGATGTGCAGTTCGGCACCGTTCACGTAGGAGGAGGCCTCGGTGCACAGGAAGTAGATCGCCTTGGCGACCTCGTCGGGCGTGCCGAGGCGGCGCTGCGGGATGCCGGCGACGATCTTGTCGGTGCCCGGCGACAGGATCGCGGTGTCGATCTCGCCGGGCGAGATGGCGTTCACGCGGACGCCGAGGGGGCCGAAGTCGCTCGCCATCTCACGGGTCAGGCCGGCCAGGGCCGCCTTGGAGGTACCGTAGGCAGCGCCCGCGAAGGGATGCACGCGGGAGCCCGCGATGGACGTGACGTTGACGATGGAGCCCTTGGCCCGGGTCAGCTCCTCGCAGAGGCCGCGGGCCAGGAGGAGGGGGGCGAAGAGGTTGACCTGAAACACCCGCTGCCAGTCCCCGAACTCGGTGGCGATGGCACCCAGGCGCTCGCCCTGCGGGCCCTTCGGCGAGATGCCGGCATTGTTGACCAGCGCGTGCAGGAGGCCGCCCTCGGCGGCCAGGCGCCCGGCCACCTCCTCGATGCCCCGCACCGTATCCTGGGGGTCGGACAGATCGACCTGGAGGTGATCCTCCGGGCCCATCTCCCAGGGACAGTTCTCCGGGAAGGGATGGCGCGAGCAGGTGATCACCCGCCAGCCGGCGGCCGAGAACCGTTTGACGGTGGCGTGGCCGATCCCACGGCTCGCCCCCGTGAGCAGCATGATGCGCCGGCGTTCGTTGGATGAGGCCAAGACCGTTCCTTCAGGATCGGGAGGCGTCCGGCCGGCGGAACCGCCGTGCCGCCGAGAAACCCCCACGCCACCCCCAGGTCTAAGGGGCGCGGGGGCTAAAATCCAGGGTCATCCCGCGACGCACCAAGGGGCCGGCGCGCCGACGGCCGAGGGCCGTCGATCTCGTACAGGAATCCGGCCGAGGGCCGTCGATCCGCCTCAGGGATAGAGACGCGCCCCGCGCCAGGCCCCGCCATCGGAAGCCTCGCCGTCGCGGGTGAAGCGAACGCGATCATGCAGGCGGAAGGGGCCGTTCTGCCAGAACTCGATCGAGACCGGCGCGATGCGAAAGCCCGTCCAGTTCTCCGGACGCGGCACCGGGCCCTCGCCGTAGCGCTCGGCCAGGGCCTCGACCGCGCGCTCGAGGGTCGCCCGGTCGGCCAGGGGGCGCGACTGGCGGCTCGCATGGGCCCCGAGGCGGCTGTTGCGGGCGCGGCTGGCGAAGTAGGCATCCGCCTCCTCGGCCGTGACCCGGGTCACGGGGCCGCGGGCGCGGACCTGACGGCCCAGGCTCTTCCAATGCAGCACCAGGGCGGCCTGCGGGTTCTCGCGCAGCTCGTCGCCCTTGGCGGAATCGACGTTGGTGTAGAACACGAATCCGCGCGCATCGACGCCCTTCAGCAGGACCACGCGCACGTCCGGCAGGCCGTCGGCACCGGCCGTGGCCAGCGCCATGGCGTTGGGATCATTGGGCTCCGAGGCTTCGGCCTCGGCCATCCAGGCCGCGAACAGGGCCCAGGGATCGGTGGCGCGGGTGAAGTCGCCCTCTGGCCCCGAGGCGTTTTCGGCCGCGCTGCGGGAAGCGGGATCATCGATCCTTAACCGTTCCAAGGCGTAATCCTGTGGTGAGATCCGGGTCGGGGGCACCGACGTGGGACACGAACGTTTCGGCCCAACACGTCGTTTGAGATCAGGTGTAATGCGTCGGCGCGACTGTAAAGCCCAAGCCGTCCCGGAAATTCGTGTCCGCCGCCGGTCGCGGACCGTGCCGCAACGGACCACGCGGGCCATCGGCCTCAGCGTGCTGCTTGGCTTGAGCGGTTGCGGCCTGCCGATCATCACCTTCCAGGCGGAGGAGACGGCGGCCGGCGCCGTGGCCGTGGCGGCCAAGCGCGGCGACAAAACGAGCGCGGCGCTGCCGGACGAGCCGACGATCACGGGCAGCATCGACAAGCACCCGCTGGGCTTCGGCAACGACCTCGGCGCCGAGGATTGGCGCCGCGCCAACGCGGCGCTCGCCGTCGCCCTCGATCCGCAGGGCAACGGCCGTCCGGTGAAGTGGGACAACCCGGAAACGACCCTGCGCGGCTCGGTGAATCCCACCGGTCTGCCCTACGTCGCCAACGACCTCGTCTGCCGCGACTTCCTGGCCTCCGTCATCTCGCCGGCGGGCAGCCGCTTCGTGCGCGGGACCGGCTGCAAGCCCTCCGGCGGCGATTGGACCCTGACCAAGGTGCGGGCGGCGAAGGCGTCGTCCTGAGGGCGGTCTCGGCGCGCCATGGCGGGTCCGTTCGGATCACAGTGCGAACAGAAGCGTTGACGCCGCGCCAATCGCAGCGAATTCTCGCGCGAGACCGTTGCAGAGAAGCAACAGGCCGTCCACATGACAGACGAATCCGAAGGCGCCGGGCCCATGCCCGGCCCCAGGCGGCACCGAGAATCCTGAAGACCGATGCGAAATCCCTACGACGTGCTGGGTGTCTCCAAGGGCGCCAGCGAAGCCGACATCAAGAAGGCCTACCGCAAGCTGGCGAAGGCCTACCATCCCGACCGCAACCAGGACGACGCCAAGGCCAAGGACCGCTTCGCGGAGGCCAACAGCGCGTACGAGATCCTGGGTGATGCGGGCAAGCGCGCGCAGTTCGACCGCGGCGAGATCGACGGGGACGGCAAGCCGCGCGCCACGGGCTTCGAGGGCTTCGGCGGATTCGGAGGCGGGCGCGGCGGCGGCGGCGGGGGCGGCTTCGACTTCGAGAGCGCCGCGCGGGGCCGCGCCCCCGGCGGCGGGGGCGGCGGGGGCGGCATCGGCGAGGACATCTTCTCTCACCTCTTCGGAGACGCCTTCCGGTCCGCCGGCGCCGGCCCCGGCGGACCGCAGCGCGGCGCCGTGAAGGGCGAGGACGTGGCGGCCGAGCTCAGCGTCAGCCTGGAGCAGGTGGCCAGCGAAGAGAAGCTGCGCCTCTCCCTGCCGGGCGGGCGCGACGTGGACGTGGTGGTGCCGAAAGGCGTGGTCGACGGCCAGACCATCCGCCTGCGCGGCCTCGGCAATCCGGGCGGCCTGCGGGGCGCGCCGGGAGATGCGCTGCTGACGATCCGCATCCTGCCCCATTCCCGCTTCACCGTGGACGGTGCCGACCTGCGCGGCAGCGTGGAGGTGCCCCTGGAGGACGCGATCCTGGGCGGCCCGATCCGGGTGCCGACGCTCACCGGCGCCGTCGAGATGAAGATCCCGCCGATGACCGGCTCGGGCCGGACCTTCCGCCTCCGGGGCAAGGGCCTGCCGAAGAAGGACGGGACCCGGGGCGACCTCCTGGCGGTCACGGCCGTGATGCTGCCCAGCGGCGAGGATGCGGCGCTCACCGAGTTCGCCCGGGCCCGGCGCGCGGCCAAGGCCGACTGAAGGAGCGTCGCCTCGCGCGGTTCGTCGACCAGGGGCCCGAGCCTCCGGGCCGTTCCGCGACGGCCTCCCGGCGCTGTCAGGCCCCGGACTTCCGTCCCAGGCGCGCCTCCGCTAAGGATGCCCGGCGCGAACACGCCGAACCGTCGCCCGACGGGCCCGTCGGCACGCGCCACGGCTCTCGCTCAGGTGACACATGGCGGACACGCACCCGGTTCACGATCACGTCGGCGGCCTTCTCGCCGGCAAGCGCGGCCTGGTGCTCGGTGTCGCCAACAACCGCTCGATCGCCTGGGGCATCGCCAAGAGCGCGGCCGCCCACGGCGCCAAGCTCGCCTTCACCTACCAGGGTGACGCCCTCAAGAAGCGCGTCGAGCCCCTGGCGCGGGAACTCGACGCCCATGTGGTCGGGCATTGCGACGTCACCGATCCGGCCTCGATCGACGCGGTCTTCGCCGCCACCGCCGAGGTGTTTCCCGAGGGGATCGACTTCGTCGTCCACTGCATCGCCTTCTCGGACAAGGACGAGCTGACGGGCCGCTACGTCGAGACCTCGGAGGCGAACTTCACGAAGTCGCTGCTGATCTCGTGCTACTCGTTCACGGCAGTGGCCCAGCGCGCCGAGAAGCTGATGCCGAACGGCGGCTCGCTCCTCACGCTGACCTATTACGGCGCCGAGAAGTGGATGCCGCACTACAACGTCATGGGCGTCGCCAAGGCCGCCCTCGAGGCCTCCGTGCGCTACCTCGCCGCCGATCTCGGCCCCTCCAAGATCCGCGTCAACGCGATCTCGGCGGGCCCGATCAAGACGCTGGCCGCCTCCGGCATCGGCGACTTCCGCTACATCCTGAAGTGGAACGAGTACAACGCTCCCCTGCGGCGCACCGTGACCATCGAGGAGGTCGGCGAGACCGCCACCTACCTCGTCTCGGACATGAGCAAGGGGATGACCGGCGAGATCCTCCACGTGGATGCCGGCTACCACGTCGTCGGCATGAAGAACCCGGAAGCCCCGGACCTCAGCCTCGACAAGGACTGACGGCTGGCGGTCTCCCGCCTTCAGTCCTCCTCGGCGAAAGCGCAAGAGAGAGCTTGAGGCCTTCGATCCAGGTCGCACCCTCGCGCTTGATCACCCGGTGGGCGTGCGCCCCGCCCTCCGCCAGAATGGCGTCGGCCAGCCGCTCGGAATGGGTCACCAGCCAGACCTGCGTGCGCCCGGACGCCTTGACGATCATGCGGGCGAGAGGGGGGCCAGCAGATCCGGATGGAGGTTGGTCTCGGGCTCGTTGAGGGCCATGAAGGGCGGCAACCGATAGGCGAGCAGGGCGCCGGCCAGGGCCAGGAACCGCAGCGTCCCGTCGGAGAGTTCGGCCGCCTCGAAGACCCGCTTCGGATAATCGGGAAACACCATCCCGCACCACAACTTTTGATTGCGTCCGAGACCCGGGTCAATCCGGCACGGTCATCCCGGCGATGTCGCCCTGCGCCTTCGGAAACCGTGGGTCCATCGCCTCCAGGGTGTCGGCGATGGTGCGGGCGATGAGGAGGTTGCGGTACCATTTCCGGTTGGCCGGAACCACGTGCCAGGGCGCTTGCGGCGTGGAGCACGCGGTCAGCGCGTCCGCGAAGGCCGCCTGGTAGGCGTCCCAGGACCGGCGCTCCACGAGGTCGGCCGGATCGAACTTCCAGTGTTTGTCCGGATTCGCGAGGCGGGCCTCCAGGCGCTCCTTCTGCTCGTCCTTCGAGATGTGGAGGAAGAACTTGAGCACGGTGGTGCCGGCGGCGGCGAGCATCCGCTCGAAATCGTTGATCTGGTCGTAGCGGGCCCGCCAGACCGGCTCCGGCACGAGGTCCTTCACCCGCACCACGAGGACGTCCTCGTAATGGCTCCGGTTGAACACGTTGATCATGCCGCGCGCGGGCGCCTTGGCGTGGTAGCGCCAGAGGAAATCGTGGTCGCCCTCCTCGGCGCTCGGCACCTTGAACGACCACACCCGGCAGCCCTGGGGGTTCACGCCCTCGAACACCGCCCGGATGGTGCCGTCCTTGCCGCCCGTGTCGATGGCCTGGAACACCACGAGGAGGCTGCGCTTGTGCTCGGCGTAGAGCCGCTCCTGCAGGGCGGCGATTCGGGCGCGCTCGACCACGAGCGCCGCCTTGGCCTCCTCCTTGTCGAGGCCGCCATCGGCATTCGCGTCGATCGCGTCGAGGTCACAGCGGGTCTCCGGCCGGACGGTGACGATGCCGGGGGCGGCGGGGGCGAGGCGGGGATCGATGGTTTCGCCGGCCGCGCTCGCCCGGCTCTCGGCCTCGCGGGCCCAGTGCGCTGAGGAGGGCGGCCGGTGCCCGGACCGGCGGGCTTCACCCGTCTGCTCCGCCTTGCCGCGCGCGGCGTCCTTGCGGTGCGAAACGTCACGCTGCGACGCGGCAGCTCCGGTTTCTGCCGGACTCTGGCCCCGCCGATGCTTGCCGTGATGCTTCGACATGATGAGACTCGCTTGCTTGGGTGACGGCGGACCAGGGCGACTGCCGATGGGCAGGGCCAGGATGTGCAGGGCCAGGATGTGAGTGCGAAAACGATAGCCCGGCTCGGCCGTTCCGCCGAGCGGCGGGCGTGAGGCCGTGAACCCGATCTACTTCATCCGCCACGGCCAGACCGATTGGAACGCGGAGGGACGCCTGCAGGGCCAGCGGGACATCGACCTGAACGCCGAAGGCCTGCGTCAGGCCGGCGCCGTGGCCGACCGTCTCGCCGCCGCGGCCGACGGTGCCGACCTCGCCGCCATGGACTTCGTCGCCAGCCCGCTCACCCGGACCCGCCGGACCATGGAAACGCTGCGGGCGGCCCTCGCCCTCGACCCGGAGGGCTATCGCCGGGATCCGCGCCTGGCCGAGATCAGCTTCGGCGCCTGGGAGGGCTCGACCTGGGCCGAGATCCGGCGCTGGGATCCGGCCGGTGCCCTGGCCCGCGACCGCGACCGCTGGGGCTATCGTCCGCCCGGCGGCACCGGCGAGAGCTATGCCATGCTGGTGGAGCGGGTTACGCCCGCCATCGTCGAACTGACGCGGCCCACCGTGATCGTCGCCCATGGCGGCGTCGCCCGGGCGATCCTGGTGATCCGGGGCCATCTCGGCATCCGCGACGCGCCCCGCATCGGAATCCGCCAGGGCAGCGTCCTCATCCTCGACCGGGCCGGCTGGCGCTGGGCCTGACCGGCCGCGGCCTGCGCGTTCAACCCCGGTTCAAGCCGACCGCCCAAACGTGCTAGACGCGCCGTGATTTCGGCGCGATCCGGGCGCCTACCCGGCCAAAAGGACGGCTCCCGATCGGGCGCCGGCAGCGGAGCAGCGGATGACCAGTCTCGCCGAGACGACTCGGCCCCGGGCGGCAGCGCGCGGGCCTCAGGACACGTGTCCGTCGACGGACGCGGCCGGTCCGCGGGCGGTCCTGCGCGGCGCGGTCCGCCCCGACCTCATCCGCGACGAGACCCTGGGCGAGATCTTTCGCGCGAGCGCCGCGGCACGCCCGGATCATCCGGCCCTCGTCGACGGCGCCCGGACCGGTCCCGACGGCGCCCATCCGGCCTTCTCCTATGCGGAGGTCGAGGCGCGGGCCGGTGCGATCGCCCGCGGCCTCGCCCACCGGGGCATCGGCCCGGGCGACGTGGTGGGCCTCTGGATGGCGCGGGGCCCCGACCTGCTCATCGCCCAGATCGGCATCACCCTGTCGGGCGCGGCCTGGCTGCCCTTCGACGCCGAGGCTCCGGCCGACCGCGTCGCGGTCTGCCTGGAGGATGCCCAGGCCAAGGCACTCCTGGTCTCGCCCGCCCTGGAGCCGCAGGCCCCCGCCGGGACGCCGAGCCTCACGGTCGCGGGCCTCGCGTCCGCGACGCCGGAGCGCGCCGCGCTCCCCGACCTGCGCGCGGCGGGCCTGACGCCGGAACACCCGGCCTACCTCATCTACACCTCGGGCTCGACCGGCGTGCCGAAGGGCATCGTCATCAGCCACGCCAACATCTGCCATTTCCTGCGCTCGGGGAACGTCCTCTACGGGATGCGGCCGGACGACGTGGTGTTCCAGGGCGCCTCCGTGGCCTTCGATCTCTCGATGGAGGAGATCTGGGTGCCCTACCTCGTGGGCGCGACGCTGTTCGTGGCTTCGCCGGCCATGATGGGCGACGTCGAGAGCCTGCCGGACATCATCGCCCGGGCCGGCGTCACCGTCCTCGACACGGTGCCGACGCTGCTGGCGATGATCTCCCGGGACCTGCCCACGGTGCGCCTCGTGCTGCTCGGCGGCGAGGCCCTGCCCGAGCCCCTGGTCGCCCGCTGGGCGAGCGGCGCGCGCCAGCTCTTCAACACCTACGGTCCGACCGAGGCCACGGTGGTGGCCACCGCCGCCGAGATGCAGTCCGGCGTGCCCGTGACCATCGGCGGCCCGATCCCGAATTATTCGGTGTATGTCGCGGGCGAGGCGCTCGAGCTTCTCGCGCGGGGGCAGCCCGGCGAACTCCTGATCGGCGGTCCGGGCGTCGCCAAGGGCTACCTGAAGCGCCCCGAGCTGACAGCGGAAAAATTCATCGCCAACCCCTACGCCTCGGATGGGACCGACCCGGTCCTGTACCGCTCCGGCGACGCGGTCTCCCTGGATGCCGCCGGCAACATCCTGTTCCACGGCCGCATCGACGATCAGGTGAAGATCCGCGGCTTCCGGGTGGAGCTCGGCGAGATCGAGTCGCGCATCCAGGTCCTGCCCGGCATCAACCAGGCGGCGGTGGTGCTGCGCCAGGACGACGGGGTCGACCGCCTCGTCGCCTTCCTGGTGCCAGACCGCGGCACCGAGATCGACCGGGTCGCCCTGCGTCACACGCTCGCCGAGCAGATGCCGCCCTACATGGTGCCGGGGCATTTCGAGACCGTGGAGGTGCTGCCCCGCCTGACCTCGGGCAAGGTCGACCGCAAGGCCCTGCGCATCGCCACCCTCACGGTGGCCGACACGTCGGGCGAGCAGGAGCCGCCGCGCAACGAGACCGAAGCCGCGCTGCTCGCCGCCGCCAACCGCATCTTCGGCAACCAGGCGATCCCCTTCGAGGGCGACTTCTTCGCCGATCTCGGCGGCCACTCGCTGCTGGCCGCCCGCTTCGTCGGCGCGGTGCGCGAGGTGCCGGCGCTGGCCGCCATCACCCTGCAGGACGTCTACGGCCAGCGCACCCTGCGGGCCATGGCCGACACCCTCGTCGCCCGCACCGGCGGGGCCGGCACCGAGATGGCGATCCGCGATCTCAGCTTCCCGGCGCCCTCCCTGAAGCGGCGCTTCCTGTGCGGCCTCGCCCAGGCGGCGGCCCTGCCCTTCGTCATCGCGCTGGCCACGGCGCAGTGGCTCGGCATCTTCGTGACCTACCTGCTGCTCACCGGCGGCGGGCTCGGCTTCTTCGGCGAACTCGGCGTGCTGCTCCTGGTCTATATCGGCATCAACGCCGTCACGGCCGCCATCGCGGTGGCGGCCAAGTGGCTGATCCTCGGGCGCACCAAACCGGGGCGCTACCCGCTCTGGGGCGTGTACTATTACCGCTGGTGGCTGGCGCAGCGCCTGACGCCGCTCGTCCACGTCAAGTGGCTCCAGGGCTCGCCCGCCATCGTGTTCTACCTGCGGCTGCTGGGCGCCGACATCGGCCGGGACGCGCTGATTTCCGACGCGGAGATCGGGGCGCCGGACCTGCTCAGCGTCGGCCCCGGCGCCTCGCTGGGCGGCCGCCTCGTCATCGCCAACGCGGAGGTGGTGGGCGATGCGCTGATCATCGGTCGCGTGGCGATCGGCGCCGACGTCGCCATCGGCGCCTCCTGCGTCATCGGGCCCGACACGGTCATCGGCGACCATGCCGAGATCGGCGACCTCACCACCATCCCCACCGGCACGCGGGTGGGGAGCGCCGAGATCTGGGACGGCTCGCCCGGGCGCAAGGTCGGCGACGCCGACCCCGCCTCCCTGCCCGCGCCCGCCACGGCCTCGCCCCGGCGGCGCTTCGCCTTCGCGGCCCTCTACGCCTTCCTGCTGGCGGCGATCCCCGCCATCGGCCTGCTGCCGATCTTCCCGGCCTTCTACATCTTCGACCAGCTCAGCGATTCCCTCGGGGACATCACCGACATCGACTACCACTGGTACCTGCCGCTGCTGACTTGGCCCACCGCCATGCTGATGACGGCGGGTACGGTGCTGCTGATCGCCGCGATCCGCTGGCTGGTGCTGCCCCGCGTCTCCTCGGGCACCCACTCGATCTACAGCGGTTTCTACCTGCGCAAATGGGCCGTGGCGCTCGCCGCGGAGGTGACGCTGGAGACGCTCTCCTCCCTGTTCGCCACCGTCTACATGCGGGCCTGGTACCGCCTGATGGGCGCCCGGATGGGGCAGGGGGCCGAGATCTCCACCAACCTCGCCGGGCGCTACGACCTCGCCGATATCGGCGCGCGCAACTTCATCGCCGACGAGGTGGTGTTCGGCGAGGAGGAGATCCGGCGCGGCTGGATGTCGATGCACGAGGTCCATACCGGCCCGCGCGTCTTCGTCGGCAACGACGCCGTGGTGCCGCCGGGCGCGGTGATCCCGGAGGACGTTCTCATCGGCATCAAGTCGAAGCCGCCGGCGAACGCCCTGATGAGCCCGGGCGACACCTGGTTCGGCTCGCCGCCGATCAAGCTGCCCTCGCGCCAGCGGGTCGATCTCGGCTCGAACACCCAGACCTACGAGCCCGGCATCGGGCCCAAGCTCCGGCGCGGCATCTTCGAGGCGTTCTCGACCTCGTTCTCGCCGATGCTGTTCATCACCCTCGCGATCTCGGCGATCGATTTCTACTTCTACCCGGCGATCCTGGCCCAGGACTGGACCGGCCTCGCGGTCAGCTTCGTGGCGGTCTCCGTCGCCATCGCCTTCATCCAGTCCTTCACGGTGATCGCGGTGAAGTGGCTGCTGATGGGCGTCTACAAGCCCGGCATGCAGCCGATGTGGTCGTGGTGGGCCATGCGCACCGAGGCCGTCGCGGTGCTCTACTGGGGCCTGGCCGGCAAGGTGCTGCTGGAGCACCTCGTCGGCACCCCGTTCCTGCCCTGGATGCTGCGGCTCCTTGGCGTGAAGGTCGGCCAGGGCGTGTGCATGCTCACCACCGACATCACCGAGTTCGACTGCGTCACCATCGGCGACTACGCCACCATCAACCGCACCTCCGCCCTGCAGACGCACCTCTACGAGGACCGCATCATGAAGGTCGGCCGGGTCGAGGTCGGCCGGGGCGTGTCGGTGGGCGCCTTCTCGACGGTGCTCTACGACACCAAGGTCGGCGACTACGCCCGCCTGCGGCCGCTCACCATCTTGATGAAGGGCGAATCGATTCCGGCCCATTCGGAGTGGGAGGGGGCGCCCGCCGTGCCGGTGGTGCACGCCAAGGCGTGAGGGGCGGCCCTGGACCGGCGGCGACCTGCTGATCTGGTCCGTATGACCAGATCGTCGAAATCACCCGGGTTGTCGCATCCGCAGGGGGTCCGGCCGCTGCAGGACGCCACGGCGCGCTTCAGCGGACTCGTGCGCCGCGTCCGCAGCGAGGGCCCTCAGCACGTGACGGTGCGCGGGCGCGACGAGGTGGTGGTGATCTCCGCCGACGACTTCCGGCGACTCCAGGGCGCTCGCGAAGACCTGACGCGCGATCTGTACGAACCGGCCGGTGGCCGATGGCGCCGGGCGGAAGGACATCGTCGGCGGAGGGGTGGAGGGGCGCCCGCCGTGCCGGTCGGGCACGCACAGGCGTAAGACACAACAGTGACGACAAAAAACGGCAGCGCTCCGTCATGGAGCGCCGCCGCATGTCATTGAGCCCGGCGACCGTTGTGGATCCGCCGCGAGCCCGTTACGGCCACCGCTTTCCAAGGCACTGCGCGACCTTCGCCGTTCCGTTTCCGACGCGATCGACACAGGCTCGGAGTTGGTCTTCCGTGACACCGAACCGCTTCGTCCAGTAGCGCACCTCCCAAGCCTCGGTCAGGCTGATCTTGCTGGGATCTTCCGGACCACGGCGTTCCAAATCATCATTCATAGCGCTTCCTCAAGTTGCGCAACGAATGATATTCATCCGAAAATAAACTTCAAGTAGCCCTGCGATCACGCCGCCTCGGGCTTCGGGCCGAGGCGCTTGTCGAGGTAGGTATCGACGGTCTGGGTCAGCTCGTCGACCTTGCCATCGAAGAAGTGGTTGGCGCCCTCCACCATCTGGTGCTCGATGATGACGCCCTTCTGGGTCTTCACCTTCTCGATCACCGGCATGACCTCGCGGGCCGGGGCGACCCGGTCCTCGGAACCGTGCACGAACAGGCCCGAGGACGGGCAGGGGGCCAGGAAGGTGAAGTCGTAGCGGTTGGCCATCGCGGCGATCGAGATGAAGCCCTCGATCTCGGGGCGGCGCATCAGCAGCTGCATGCCGATCCACGAGCCGAACGAGACGCCGGCGATCCAGCAGGCGCGGGCCTCCGGGTTCACCGACTGCACCCAGTCGAGGGCGGAGGCCGCGTCGGAAAGCTCGCCCGTGCCGTGATCGAACGCGCCCTGGCTGCGGCCGACGCCGCGGAAGTTGAAGCGCAGCGCCGCGAAGCCGCGATTGGCGAAGGTGTAGAAAAGGTTGTACACGATTTGATTGTTCATCGTGCCCCCGAATTGCGGGTGCGGGTGCAGCACGATCGCGATCGGGGCGCCCTTCTTCTTGGGCGCCTGGTAGCGCCCCTCGAGACGGCCGGCGGGACCGGTGAAGATGACTTCGGGCATGGAAACCAACACTCCTGAGCGGATGCCCGGGCGGGCATCGCACGGTGGATCGCCGACGCGAGGGAAACACGCGCGCGTCCGACGCCTGGGCAAAGCCGTGAGGCGTGCCTTGACTCGCCCGGCCACGAACCTAAAAGCACTCTTAGAATAATTCTAGCGAACTAGAATCGTTCTAAACGAGCGCCGGTCGAGCCAGCTTCGGATCGGCGCGTTCCCCGCACGATGGGCGACCGGAACACGGATCGTGTCCGCGCCTTAGCATGATCGTGGGGGGCAAAAGCAAGGATTTGTCGTTTTCGACCTTGACGCCGCCAGTGGTTTTTCCCGGATGACTTCGCCCCGCGCCTACCTCGACCACAACGCGACCTCACCGGTTCGGCCGGAGGTTGCGGCTGCCGTGGTGCGGGCGCTGACCCTGCCGGGAAACCCCTCGTCGGTCCACGCGGAGGGCCGGGCGGCCCGGGCCGCCCTTGAGACCGCCCGCGAGGCGGTGGCCCGGCGGGTCGGCGCCGGCCCGGGCCGCGTGGTGTTCACGAGCGGCGGCACCGAGGCCGCCAACGCGGTCCTGTCCGGTGCCCTGGCGCGGGCGGGACAGTCCGCACCCACGCGCCTTGTCCTCGGCGCCACCGAGCACCCCTGCGTCTCGGCCGGCCACCGCTTTCCGGCGGAGGCGGTCGACCGCGTGCCGATGGACGGCGCGGGCCTGATCGACCTCGGCGCGCTGGAGACCCTGCTGCGCCGGCATGCCGCGGCGGACGTGCTGATCTCGATCCATGCCGCCAACAACGAGACCGGCGTGATCCAGCCGCTGGCGGCGATCGTGGCCCTGGCCCGGGCGCATGGCCGCGCCCTGGTGCATACGGATGCGGTCCAGGCGATCGGCAAGATCCCCCTGGACATGTCGGCCCTCGGCCTCGACGCCCTTAGCCTCTCGGGCCACAAGTTCGGCGCCCCGAAGGGCATCGGCGCCCTGGTGCTCGCCCAGGGCGTGACCCTCGGTGCTGGCTTCCTGCGCGGGGGCGGCCAGGAGGCGCGCCTGCGCGGCGGCACCGAGAACCTGCCCGGCATCGTCGGGCTGGGGGTCGCCGCGGACCTCGCCGATCCCGCCTCCGCGGACCGCCTCGCGGATCTGCGCGACGGCATCGAGGCGGGGCTGCGCGCCTGCGCACCCGACCTCGTCGTGTTCGGCGCCGGCGCCCCGCGCCTGCCCAACACCCTGTGCTTCGCCGTTCCGGGGCTCGATGCCCCGACGGCGCTGATGACGCTGGATCTCGCCGGCGTCGCGATCTCGTCCGGCTCGGCCTGCGCCTCCGGAAAGGTCGCCCGCTCGCCCGTCCTCGCGGCCATGGGCGTCACCCCTGCGCTCGCCGCAGGGGCCCTGCGCGTGAGCCTCGGGTGGAACAGCACCGAAAGCGACGCAGCGCGGTGTCGCGCCGCCTGCGAACGCCTGGTGGAGACCCTATATCGACGGCAGGGGCACGCGGCGTGAGTGCCGCCTTCCCAAGCCATCCGACCCACACCCGGCCCTTGACGCCGGGCATGTCAGGAGACGTGTAATGCCTGCAGTGCAGGAAACCATCGACCGGGTCCGCTCGATCGACCTCGACCAGTACAAGTACGGGTTCGAGACCACGATCGAGATGGAGAAGTCCGCCAAGGGCATCTCCGAGGACGTGATCCGCTTCATCTCGGCCAAGAAGGACGAGCCCGCGTGGATGCTGGACTGGCGCCTCGACGCCTACAAGCGCTGGCAGACCATGCAGGAGCCCGATTGGGCCCGGGTGTCCTATGACAAGGTGGACTACAAGGACATCTACTACTACGCGGCGCCCAAGCGCCCGGCGGCGATGTCGCTCGACGAGATCGACCCGGAGATCCTGAAGACCTACGAGAAGCTGGGCATCCCGCTGCGCGAGGTCGAGGTGCTGGAGGGCATCGCCCCCGAGCGCCGGGTCGCGGTCGACGCCGTGTTCGATTCGGTCTCGGTGGCCACCACCTTCAAGGCCGAGTTGTCCAAGGCCGGCGTGATCTTCATGCCGATCTCCGAGGCGATCCGCGAGTACCCGGACCTGGTGCGCAAGTATCTCGGCTCGGTCGTGCCCGTGACCGACAACTTCTTCGCGACCCTGAACTCGGCGGTCTTCTCCGACGGCTCGTTCGTTTACATCCCGCCGGGCGTGCGCTGCCCGATGGAGCTGTCGACCTATTTCCGCATCAACGAGCGCGACACCGGCCAGTTCGAGCGCACGCTGATCATCGCCGACAAGGGCTCCTACGTCTCGTACCTGGAGGGCTGCACCGCCCCGAAGCGCGACGACAACCAGCTCCACGCCGCCGTGGTCGAGCTCGTCGCCCTCGATGATGCCGAGATCAAGTACTCGACCGTCCAGAACTGGTACCCGGGCGACAACGAGGGCAAGGGCGGCATCTACAACTTCGTCACCAAGCGCGGCGATTGCCGCGGCGCCAACTCGAAGATCTCCTGGACGCAGGTCGAAACCGGCTCGGCGATCACCTGGAAGTACCCGTCCTGCATCCTGCGCGGCGACAATTCCCGCGGCGAGTTCTACTCGATCGCGGTGTCGAACGGCATGCAGCAGGTCGATTCCGGCACCAAGATGATCCATCTGGGCAAGAACACCACCAGCCGGATCATCTCGAAGGGCATCTCGGCCGGGCGTTCGCAGAACACCTATCGGGGCCTCGTCTCGGCGCACCGCAAGGCGACGGGCGCGCGCAACTTCACCAACTGCGACTCGCTCCTGATCGGCGACCAGTGCGGCGCGCACACCGTGCCGTACATCGAGTCGAAGAATTCCTCCGCGCAGTTCGAGCACGAGGCCACCACCTCGAAGATCTCGGAAGACCAGATGTTCTACTGCCAGCAGCGCGGCCTCTCCAACGAGGAGGCGACCGCGCTCATCGTCAACGGCTTCGTCCGCGACGTGCTGCAGCAGTTGCCGATGGAGTTCGCCGTCGAGGCCCAGAAGCTGATCTCGATCAGCCTCGAAGGCTCGGTGGGCTGAGGACAAGGGACGCCGCGAGCCGTCGCGACGCGGCGCCGGCGCTCTGGTTCCCCATGGGGGGACCGGAACGCCCGGCGCCCTGCCGTCCGGGCCGGCGGCCGCACATCAGAGCTTTCCGACGCCAGGGACCGTTTCGGTTCCGCGCCGGGTATTCAACCTAGAACGGACTATGCTGCAATGATCGAAATCAAGAACCTCGTGGTCGCCATCGAGGACAAGCAGATCCTCAACGGCCTCAACCTCACCGTGAACGACGGCGAGGTCGCCGCCATCATGGGCCCGAACGGCTCGGGCAAGTCGACCCTGTCCTACGTCATCGCGGGCAAGGAAGATTATGAAGTCCTCGACGGCGAGATCCTGCTCGACGGCGTCAACATCCTCGAGATGAGCCCCGACGAGCGCGCCGCCTCGGGCGTGTTCCTGGCCTTCCAGTACCCGCTGGAGATCCCGGGCGTCGGCACCATGACCTTCCTCAAGGCGACCCTGAACGCCCAGCGCCGGGCGCGGGGCGAAGGCGAGCTCTCGACCCCCGACTTCATCCGCCGGGTGAACGGGGCGGCCGAGAAGCTCGAGATCAACAAGGACATGCTCAAGCGCGCCCTCAACGTCGGGTTCTCCGGCGGCGAGAAGAAGCGCATGGAGATCCTGCAGATGGCGCTCCTGGAGCCGAAGTTCTGCGTCCTCGACGAGACCGATTCCGGGCTGGACATCGATGCGCTCCGCATCGTCTCCGAGGGCGTCAACGCGCTGCGCGCCCAGGGTCGCTCGTTCCTCGTCATCACCCACTACCAGCGCCTGCTCGACTACATCGTGCCGGACGTGGTCCACGTCATGTCGCAGGGCCAGATCGTGAAGTCGGGCGACAAGGACCTCGCCAAGGCCCTCGAAGCCTCCGGCTACGCCGAGTACCGCACGGGCGAGGCCGCCTGACCATGGCCGACATCACCCCCCTCCGCACCGCGGCCGAGACCGGGCTGTCCAAGCTCTTCGAAGCCACCAGGATGAAGTACCCCACGGGCGTCTCGATCGCCCGCGAGGAGGCGTTCCGCTACTTCGAGGCGGTGGGCCTCCCGACCCGCCGGGTCGAGGCCTTCAAGTACACCGACCTGCGCTCGGCCTTTCGCGATGCCGCGCACCCGGCGGAGATGCCGGCGGCCGAAGTCGCTGCGCGCGCCGTCGCCGATACGAAGGGCTTCGCCGGGATCGAGGCGGTGCGCCTCACCTTCGTCAACGGCCACATGATCGCGGATCTGTCCGACCTCGGCCGCATCCCGGCCGGCATCACGGTCACGCCGCTGACCCAGGCGCTCACCGACGGGCACGCCCTCCTCAAGAAGCTGGCGCCGGTGCGCCAGGCGTCCGAGAACCCGATCTATCAGCTCAACACAGCCTTCCTGGCCGATGGCGTGCTGATCGCCGTGGAGCCCGGCGCCAAGGTCGAGACCCCGCTGCACCTGCGCTTCATCGCCACCGGATCGGAGACGTTCTCGACCGCCACCCGCGCGCTCGTGGTGCTGGGGGAGGGCGCGGAGGCGCTGGTCCTGGAGAGCCATGAGGGGCCGGACGGCGTCGCCTACCAGCCCAACGACGCCCTCGACGTGACGGTGGCCGACAACGCCACCTTCCGGCACGCCCGCCTGAACGCGGAAGGCCGCGAGGCCGTGGCCCTGTCGACTTTGTCGGTCAAGCTCGGCGCCGCGTCGGCGGTCGAGACCGTCAACGTGGTCGTCGGCGGCGTACTCTCGCGTCACCAGGTCTACCTGAACTTCGCCGGAGCTGACGGCCGCGCGGTGGTGAACGGGGCGGCCATGCTGAATGGCCGGCAGCTCGCCGACACCACCTTCCTGGCCGATCATGCCGCCACCGGCGGCGTGAGCCGCGAGCTGTTCAAGACCGTGGTGGATGATGCGGCCACGGGCGTGTTCCAAGGCAAGATCATCGTCCAGCAGGCGGCTCAGCAGACCGACGGCAAGATGATGTCGGCCTGCCTCATCCTGTCCGACGAGGGGCAAATGATGAACAAGCCCGAGCTGGAGATCTTCGCCGACGACGTCGCCTGCGGCCACGGCGCCACCTGCGGCGCCCTCGACGAGGACCTGCTGTTCTACCTGATGCAGCGCGGGCTTCCGAAGGCCCAGGCCGAGAGCCTGCTGGTCCAGGCCTTCCTGGGCGCAGCCATCGAGTCGGTCAGCCACGACGGCGCCCGCGAGGCGCTGATCGGCACCATCGAGGCGTGGCTCGCGGCGCGGGGCTGATCGCACCCCGCCGACGGCCCTCTCCCGCGACGGGGGAGGGCCGCGCGCGTCCGACACCACACAGGTCCACCCATGAACGCACCCGTCCCGAACATTCCCTACGACGTCGAAGCGATCCGGGCCCAGTTCCCGATACTCGGCGAGAAGGTCTATGGCCGGCCGCTGGTCTATCTCGACAATGCGGCCTCCGCGCAGAAGCCGCGCGCGGTCATCGACGCGATGGTGGCCTGCATGGAGACGGGGTACGCCAACGTCCATCGCGGGCTGCACTTCATGGCGAACGCCGCCACGGAGGGCTTCGAGGGCGCGCGCGAGACCACCCGGCAGTTCCTGAACGCCGACTCCACCGACGAGATCATCTTCACCCGCAACGCCACCGAGGCCTACAACCTCGTGGCCTCCTCGATGGGTCTGCTCGGCCAGATCGGGGAGGGCGACGAGATCATCCTGTCGATCATGGAGCACCACTCCAACATCGTGCCCTGGCACTTCCTGCGCGAACGGCGTGGCGCGGTGATCAAGTGGGCCCCGGTGGACGACGCGGGCAACTTCCTCGTCGAGGAGTACGAAAAACTCTTCACGCCGCGCACCCGGATGGTGGCGATCACCCACATGTCGAACGTCCTCGGCACGGTGACGCCGGCGGCCGAGATCGTGCGCATCGCCCATGCGCACGGCGTTCCCGTACTCCTCGACGGGGCCCAGAGCGCGGTGCACACGCCGATCGACGTGAAGGCGCTGGATTGCGACTTCTTCGTCTTCACCGGCCACAAGGTCTACGGTCCCACCGGCATCGGCGTGCTCTACGGCAAGAAGGAATGGCTGGAGCGGCTTCCCCCCTACCAGGGCGGCGGCGAGATGATCCGGACGGTGAGCCAGGACAGCATCACCTACAACGATCCGCCCCACCGCTTCGAAGCGGGCACGCCCGCCATCATCGAGGCGGTCGGCCTCGGGGCCGCGCTGGAGTTCATGATGGGCGTCGGGCGCGACCGGATCGCCGCCCACGAGGCGTCCCTGCTCGCCTACGCGCAGGAGCGCCTGGGCGCCATGAATTCCCTGCGGATGATCGGCACGGCGAAGGGCAAGGGCGGCGTCATCGCCTTCGAGATGAAGGGCGCGCACGCCCACGACATCGCCACCGTGATCGACCGCTACGGCGTCGCGATCCGGGCGGGGACGCATTGCGCGATGCCGCTGCTCACCCGCTTCGGCGCCACCTCCAGCTGCCGCGCCTCATTCGGCCTGTATAACACCACGCAGGAGGTGGACGCCCTGGCCGAGGCGCTGGCCAAGGCCGAGATGATGTTCGCCTGAACGATTTTCGAGCGGGGCCCGGCCACTCCGCGCCATCGCGAGACCAGGACAGAGACCCATGAGCGATTCAGCCATCACCGGGGGGGCCAACACCCCCACCATCGCGAGCGACTCGGCGATCCCGCCCGAGGAGCTCGACCGCCTGACCGACGACATCGTGGTCGCCCTGAAGAGCGTCTACGATCCGGAGATCCCGGCCGACATCTACGAGCTCGGACTGATCTACAAGGTCGACATCGCCGACGACCGAAAGGTCGCCATCGATATGACCCTGACCGCGCCGGGCTGCCCCGTGGCCGGCGAGATGCCGGGCTGGGTCGAGACCGCCGTGGCCGCCGTGCCGGGGGTCCAGTCCTGCAGCGTCACGATGGTTTTCGATCCGCCGTGGGATCAGAGCCGGATGTCCGACGAGGCCCGCGTCGCGCTGGACATGTGGTAGCGGACCGTCAGGCGATGGGGGCCTCGCGCAGTCCGACGAAGGTCATGCCGTCGTAGATGTCGGCCAACGACAGGGTCGCACCGATGGCGGGCAGATCGACCTCCGCGTCCATGGTCTCGAAAGCCTGCGTATCCCAGGTTTCTCCATCGCGCCGATAGAGCGTGGCGCTGGGCCAGCGTGTTTCCCCGAGCTGGATATAGGCGATCGTCGGATGTCGCTTGTATTCTTCCAGCTTCCGGAAGCGATCGAGGGTGCTCGTCGAGGGCGACAACACCTCCACGACGAGGCGCGGCGTTCGGCTCTCGTAGCTGTCCGGAATCACGTCGCCACATTCCACGGTGACGTCCGGACGGCGCAGGGTCGCGATCCCGGTGCGCGCAGCTGGCCATGAAGGGCGGCGATGATGTTGACGGTGTCCCGGTCCTGCTGGGCGCTGGCCCCCGTCATCATCTTCACAAGGGGGTACCGGCACGCCCTCGACGAGTTCGTGGAGACGATCCTGGCGCTGCTGGCAGGCGACAAACGCCTCGACGCTCATCGCGCGCCGCGCCCTTCGTGCCATGAAAGCCTCCATCGGCCGTCGCCGAGGATAACGCGGTTCAGGTCGGCTTCCGCCGGCCATGGACCGCAGGCTCCGCAATCCTTATCTTAACCGGGTTCAAGCACCCTCACCCGCCCGGGCCTTGAACCCGGCCGTCGGAGAGACATCATGGCATCGAAGTTCAAGGTCCTTTCGCTGACCGACGCGGCGGCAGCCCGCATCAAGGCGATCATCGCCGATGCGGACCAGCCCATCGCGGGCGTCCGGGTCGGCGTGAAGAACGGCGGCTGCGCCGGCATGTCCTACACGATGGAATATGCCGAGGGGCAGAAGCCCGGCGAGGACAAGGTCGAGGATCGCGGCGTCACCGTCTTCGTCGATCCGAAGGCGCTGCTGTTCCTGCTCGGGACGCAGATGGACTTCCAGACCAGCAAGCTCTCGTCCCAGTTCGTGTTCAACAACCCGAACCAGACCTCGGCCTGCGGCTGCGGCGAGTCCGTGGCGATCACCCCGGTGAACCCCGAGGCGGTCCACGCCGGCGCCTGAGGCGCCGGGCCAGACGCAGGATCAGGCGACGCTCGACAGGTCCGCGACGCGCGACAGGTCCATGTCGGCGTCGTCGACCGTCCGGTTGCGGCCGTCGCGCTTGGCCCTGAACATGCACTGGTCGGCCCGCTCGAGCAGCGACACCGCGGTGTCGCCCGGGCGGTGCATCGCCACGCCGAGGGAGATCGTGATCTTGCCGAGCGACTCCCCGGTGGACCGCTTCACCAGTTCGCGCGCCATCACGCTGGTCCGCACCGTCTCGGCGAGGGCGTAGGCCGCCGCCCGGCTCGTGGCAGGCAGCAGCATGGCGAATTCCTCGCCGCCGAAGCGGGCGAGGACCGCGCGGGCCTTCACGGGCTCGCGCATCACCATGGCCACGAGGCGCAGCACCTGGTCGCCCGTGATGTGGCCGTAGACGTCGTTGAAGCGCTTGAACGAATCGACGTCGATGACGATCAGGCAGGCCGGGGCGGCCGGGGAGGCCCCCTGGACCAGCCGGCACAGGCTGTCCTCGAAGTGCTTGCGGTTCGACAGGCCGGTGAGCGGATCGGTGAGGCTCTCCAGGCGCGTCGCCTCCAGGGTCTCGCGCAGGGTCTCGATCTCGCGCCGGCTCTCGCGCATCCGCGCCTCCAGGGTGCGGTTGTTGGCCGTGACCTCCCGCGTCGTCGCCACGAGGGCGGCCACCACCTTGTGCACCCCGGCCGCCGTCGGGACCGTCCCGTCGAGGTCTCGCGCCAGGGTCCGCAACGACGCGTCGTACTGCGCCGTGGAGCCGAGGGAGAGGTCCAGTACCTCCATCACGCCCGCGATCTCCGACAGGACGCTGCTGCTCGCCCGCTCGGTGGCGGTCGAGAGGCGCGAGGGATCGAGATAGCTCTCGTAGAGGCCGTCGATGTCCGCGTGGCTCAGGCGCCCCGATGCGGCCGTGAGGCGCTTCACCGCGTCGTTCATCTGCGGCTGCGTGCCCGAGACGTAGGCGTACCAGACGGCGTAGGCGCGTGGTTCCGCCGACGGACCGTAATCGCGGATCAGCGCATTAGCACGCTCGGCCAGCGCAAAGCTCCGTTCGCGGTCGCCCTGACTGCCGCCCATCGTTCGTCCAACCGTCCCATCCACCCGGCCCGATCCCGGAGCGGAGCGTTTCCGCAGGATCGCATCATGCGGACGCGATGGTGGAGATGCGGTTAAGGTTCGACAGGATGAACGACTGGCGGTGTCACGTTACTTCGAAGATTTGACCACGGCCGGACGCAGCAGAAAGGCCGGCACATGCGAGCCGAGACCGACGGGTGTCTCGCCCTCGTCTTCGTCGCCGCGCCGCCGCGGCGAACGACGCTCGTCGCGGGACCGCTCGGACCGCTCGGCCGTGCGCTCGGGACGGGGCGCCCGCTGCGGGGCCGGGGCCGCGGGGGCGGCGAGGTCTTGCGCGACCTCCGCCTCCGGGGCCGCACGCTCGGACGAACCCCGGCGGGACGACCGCCCGCCCCGTCCGTCCCGGCGTCCCTCCCGCTTGGGGGCGCACTCCTCGACGGACGCCTCGGGCCGATCGCCGGCCTCGGGCCTGGCATCGGATCGGGCGCTCTCGGCCCTCGGCTCCGAGCGGCCGGCCGATGCGGCACGCTCCTCGGGATTCCGGCCCTCGGAATTTCGTGTCTCGGGATTCCGGGCCTCGGACTTGCGCCCTTCGGATCGGCGGGCTTCGCCGCCGCGGACCTGCCGGCCGGTCTTGCCGCGGTAGCGCGTGCGGGTCGCCTCGCCCTCCGCGGAAGGGGCGGATTCAGGCACCGAGGCGAGGTCGCCCTCGGCCCAGGGGATCGGCTGGCCGATCAGCGCCTCGATGGCGTGGAGCGAGCGCTCGTCGGACCGGCTCACCAGGGTGAAGGCGTGCCCGGCGCGACCGGCGCGGCCGGTTCGGCCGATCCGGTGCACGTAGTCTTCCGGGTGATGCGGCACGTCGAAGTTGAAGACGTGGCTCACGGCCGGGATGTCGAGGCCGCGGGCCGCCACGTCGCTCGCCACCAGGAGCGGGACCTCGCCCGAGCGGAAGGCGTCGAGGGCGATGGTGCGGGCGCGCTGGTCCATGTCGCCGTGCAGGGCGGCCACGTTGAAGCCGTGGCTGGCAAGCGACTTCTGCAGCAGCGCCACGTCGCGCTTGCGGTTGCAGAAGATGATACCGTTGTTCAGCTCGGCCTCGCCCCGGATGAGGCGGCGCAGGAGGTCGCGCTTCTCGTGCCCCTCGGAACTCGTGGCCACGAGCTTCTGCACGATGGTCGAGGCGGTGGAGGCGGGCCGGGCCACCTCGATCCGCTGCGGGGTGTGCAGGAACATGTCCGCCAGCCGCTCGATCTCCGGCGGCATGGTGGCGGAGAAGAAGAGGGTCTGGCGCGTGAAAGGCACCATCTTCACGATGCGCTCGATGTCGGGAATGAACCCCATGTCGAGCATGCGGTCGGCCTCGTCGATGACGAGGAGCTCGACGCCGGTGAGCAGCAGCTTGCCGCGCTCGAAATGGTCGAGGAGCCGGCCCGGCGTCGCGATCAGCACGTCGGTGCCGCGCATCAGCTTGGCGTCCTGCTCCGCGAAGGAGACGCCGCCGATGATGAGGGCGACGTTGAGCTTGTGGTTGATGCCGTAGCGGTCGAAATTCTCCACCACCTGGGCGGCGAGCTCGCGGGTCGGCTCCAGGATCAGGGTGCGCGGCATGCGCGCCCGGGCACGGCCGTTCTCCAGCAGGGTCAGCATCGGCAGCGTGAAGGCCGCCGTCTTGCCGGTGCCGGTCTGGGCGATGCCGAGGACGTCGCGGCGCGCGAGCACGTGGGGGATGGCCTGGGCCTGGATCGGCGTGGGCTCGGAATAACCGGCCGCCGTGACGGCCTGGAGGACTTTGTCGCTCAATCCGAGGTCGGCAAAAGACATATTCTATGAGAACCGTTGCGCGCGGGAATGGACCAACCGGCGCGGAGGACATCGACACGGCGACGGCTGGCATCAGGGGCGGCTTCGACACTCGACCCGCCGCGCACACGCGTTGCGGGGACACTTAGGGCCTTGCACGGCCTTGTCAATCGAGGGGAGCCCAAGCAGGACGGCTTATCCGCAGGCCCGTGGTCCGGCGTCCCCCCTGGCCGAGCTCTTGCTCGGGCCCTTGCTCAGGCCTGCACCATTCCCACCCTTGACGAGGTCCGGACCCCCTTGCGCATCCTCCTCATCAACCCGAACACCACCGCGTCGGTCACCGACCTCGTGGCCGGCCATGTCCGGGCAATCGCCGGGGCCGGCGTCACCCTGGTGCCCGCCACCGGGCGATTCGGGGCCCGCTACATCGCCAGCCGCGCGGCGGCGGCGATCGCCGGGCACGCCGCCCTCGACGCCTTCGCCGCGCAAGGGGCCGGCTGCGATGCGGTCTACCTCGCCTGCTTCGGTGATCCTGGCCTCGCCGCCCTGCGCGAGGTCTCCCCGGTGCCCGTGGTCGGGATGGCGGAGGCCGCCTGCCGGGCCGCGCAGGCGGGCGGGCGGCGCTTCGCCATCGTCACGGGCGGCGTCCTGTGGGGACCGATGCTGACGGAGTTCGTGGCCGGCCTCGGCCTCGACGATCACCTCACCGGCGTGCGCACCGTCGCGCCCACGGGGGGCGAGATCGCCGCCGACCCGGAGGCGGCCCTTGGCCTCCTGGCGGCGGCCTGCACCGCCTGCGTCCGGGAGGACGGCGCCGAGGCCGTGATCCTCGGCGGTGCGGCCCTGGCCGGCCTCGCCGCACGGATCCAACCCGCCGTCCCGGCGCCGGTGCTCTGCTCGGTGGAGGCCGGGACCCGCGCCGTCCTGGCCGCCGCGGCCGGGGCAAGGGCCGGGCGACAGGCCGAGGCTCCGCCCCTCGCGAGCCTCGGCTTGTCGCCGGCGCTCACGGCCCTGTTGGCGGGCGACTGACGGCCTCTCCGCCACGCGGCGATGATTCCTTGCAGGGCAGGGCGCAGGGATAAGCCCCTGCGTCGGTTCTGCAGGCCCATGTCGCTTGCGGCGCAAGGCATCCACGCCATGCGTCGGCTCGGCGGTTCGGGCGGGACAACGCCTCCCGGATCCTCGTGCACGAGAGCGACGGGCTAGGCTTGCGCACCGGTGCCCGCGCAGGGCTCGGCCCCACGGCGGCGCCCCCCTCGCCCGAGAGGGGAGGATCTGACAGGCGAGAGTCCAATAGGCAGGGATCCGACAGGCAGGGATCCGACAGGCAAGAAAACGCCGAGACACGCCAGCGCTCGGCAGAATTCTGCCGGCCCCGCACATCTCAACAAAGTGTTCAGCCGCGCCTTGATTTCAACACGGCTTGCACAAACCGGAGATCACCTGTCTCTCATGGATGTGCGTGATGGCACCCCCGCGCAAAGGTCAGGATGACCGGTCGCTAACCTTTACCCTTCTTTGACATCTGGGGGCCTAATAGGTGGCCTTGTTGCAGGAAAGCGACAGACCTCGCGTCGGCCAGGGACTACAAGCGCGCCGGCTCTCGCCAACCAGGACCAGGTAAACCAATGAAAAGACTGCTTCTCGCCTCCACCGTGCTCGCCGGCCTGACTGCCGTCGCTTCGGCCGCCGACCTTCCGCGCCGCGCGGCTCCCCCGGTGTTCGTGCCGGTGCCGGTGTTCACCTGGACCGGTTTCTACGCCGGTTTCAACGCCGGTTACGGCTTCGACGCCTCCAGCAACAACCAGGCGACCGTCATCGGCGTGAACGGCGCCAGCACCCTGGTCCTGCCGGGCACCACCGCTGCCATCGCCTTCGGCAACGGCCGCAGCAACGACGGCTTCGTCGGCGGCGGCCATCGGCGTGAACGGCGCCAGCACCCTGGTCCTGCCGGGCACCACCGCTGCCATCGCCTTCGGCAACGGCCGCAGCAACGACGGCTTCGTCGGCGGTGGCCAGATCGGCTACAACTACCAGTTCACCCCGGGTTCGGGCGTGGTCGTCGGTATCGAGGCCGATGCTCAGTACGTCGACTTCGGTCGTGAGCGGAACCGCTTCTCGGCCACCGGCCCGCTGGCCGCCCAGCAGGTCTTCAACCCGGCCGGCGTCTCGGGCCTCGACTACTTCGGCACCGTCCGCGGTCGCCTCGGCTACGCCTTCGACCGCACCCTCGTGTACGTCGGGCCTCGACTACTTCGGCACCGTCCGCGGTCGCCTCGGCTACGCCTTCGACCGCACCCTCGTGTACGGCACCGGCGGCTTCGCCTACGGTTCGGGTGGCGGTCGCGACTTCGGTCTGACCAATTCCAGCCGTGACGACTTCCAGACCGGCTGGGCTGCCGGCGGCGGTATCGAGTACGCGCTCCCCACCGACTCGTTCCTGAACTTCTTCAAGTCCTCGGCCGACTCGTTCCTGAACTTCTTCAAGTCCTCGGCCG
>NZ_LMRM01000026.1:0-33186 GCF_001426045.1 Methylobacterium sp. Leaf94 | reverse complement strand
GCGCTCGCCCGACCAGCTGCGCCGGCCAAGCTACCCGTGGTGAAGCGGCCTACCGCGCACTAACTTTACCCTTGGACCACCGCGTGGGGGCCGATCAGTCAATAACGCCGGGGCGAACGTCGGGGGCGCCTTCGTCGATCAGGCGACGGACGACATCGAGCGGCTCGTGGCCTTGAACACCACGGCGGTGATGCGCCTCGCCAGCGCCGTCGCACCTCGTTTCGCGAAGGCCGGCGAAGGCGCCATCGTCAACATCGGATCGGTGGTCGGTCTGGCCCCCGAGTTCTCCATGTCGGTCTACGGCGCGACCAAGGCCTTCGTCCTGTTCCTGTCGCAGGGGCTCAGCCAGGAGTTGGCGAGCAAGGGCGTCTACGTGCAGGCCGTGCTGCCTGCGGCCACCGGCACGGAGATCTGGACCCGTTCGGGCGTGGATGCCGCCTCGCTGCCCCCGATGATGGAGGTCGGCGAGCTCGTCGACGCCGCCCTGGCCGGTTTCGACCGCCGCGAGCCGGTGACGATCCAGCCGCTCCACGACGCCGGGCAATGGGACGCCTTCCAGGCGGCGCGGCAGGCGATGATCCCGGGCTTCGCCCAGGTACACGCCGCTCCGCGCTACGCCTCGGCCTCGTGAATAGTACAGCCCCCGAAGCATTCGGAGACCACAGGCCCGCGAAGGCGTTCATCCTCGACCGGTACAAGAAGAAGCAGCCGCTCCGCCTGGGCGAGATGCCGGAGCCCGCGCTGAGCCCCGGTGACGTCCTGGTCGAGATCGCGGCGGCGGGGCTCAACGTCCTCGACGCCAACATCCGCGACGGCGAGTTCAAGCTGCTCCTGCCGTACAAGCCGCCCTTCGTCCTGGGGCACGACCTCGCGGGAACCGTGATTGGGATCGGGTCGGGCGTCAGCCGCTTCAAGGTCGGCGACGAGGTCTACGCCCGGCCACGCGACGGTCGCATCGGTACGCTGGCCGAGCGCATCGCCGTCGACGAGGCCGACCTCGCGCTCAAGCCCGGGAACGTCTCGATGGCCGAGGCAGCCTCGATCCCGCTGGTCGGCCTGACGGCATGGCAGGCCCTGGTCGAGGTGGCCAAGGTCAGGAAGGGCGACAAGGTGCTGATCCATGCGGGCTCGGGCGGCGTCGGCACCTTTGCCATCCAGCTCGCCAAGCATCTCGGTGCCACTGTCGCGACCACCGCGAGCGCCGGGAACGCCGACCTCGTCAGGGGCCTCGGGGCGGACATCGTCGTCGACTACAAGCGCCAGGACTTCGAGAAGGTGCTGTCGGGCTACGACGTCGTCCTGAACAGTCTCGACGGCGACGCCCTCCGGAAGTCGCTGAACGTGCTCAGGCCGGGCGGAAGGCTGATCTCGATCTCCGGGCCGCCGGACCCGGTCTTCGCCAAAACGCAGGGCCTGAACGCTTTCCTCGCGCTGGTCATGCGGCTGCTCAGCCTCAACATCCGTCGCAAGGCCAAGGCGCGCGGCGTCGACTATTCGTTCCTGTTCATGCAGGCGAACGGGGAGCAGTTGGCGAAGATCGCTGCCCTGGTCGAGGCCGGGTCTATTCGTCCGGTCCTGGATCGGGTGGTCCCGTTCGCGTCAACGGACGCGGCCCTGACCGAGCTTGAGGCCGGAAGGTCCAAGGGCAAGGTCGTCGTGGAGATTCGGTGAGGGGGCGGGAAGACACGCATAAGCCATTCAGGGTGAAACCCTAGGACCGCCAGGCTTTGCGAGCCCACGACCCATTTGGGACGTGGGCTCGCTTGTCGGGGCACGTCCAATGAGGGTGGGAAGCAGCTTGGCTGCTTTCAGTCGCAAGACGTTCATAAGCGGACCTAGGATGACCCGCCGTCTCCGGATGGACGGTCCAACCCATCGCAGGGTCGAAGTTCGTTAAAGTCGGATGCCGACATCATCAGAGGCGATGCGACCAGCACGAAAGTGCTCTGCCTCGGGAGACAGGGTGATTCACGATTGCAAAGCCCCGGTCACGCGACATCTCGTGCTGGTCCGGCATGGCCAGAGCGTAGCCAACCGATCCGGCCTGTTCACGGGATTGCTGGACTCGCCCTTGACCGAGCAGGGCCGGAGGGAAGCCGAGGCAGCCGGCCGGCGTTTGGCAGAGTGCAACTGGCGCTTTTCCGCTGCCTTCACCTCGACGCTAACGCGGGCCGTCGTGAGCGGCCGGCTTATCCTCGATGCGCTCGGGCAATCCGGATTGGTCCCCCAAAGCTTCGCCGCGCTCGACGAGCGAGACTACGGGGACCTCAGCGGGCTCGACAAGATCGCCGCCGATGCGCGCTGGGGGGCGGAGCGGATCGAGACCTGGCGCCGCTCCTACGCAGAGGCGCCGCCGAACGGTGAGAGCCTGCGCGATACCGTCTCCCGTATCGTGCCATGCTACCTCCGAACCATCCAGCCGGCGGTCATGGGCGGAGACGTGCTCGTCGTCGCCTACGGCAATTGCCTGCGGGCCCTTGTGATGGCGCTCGAAGACCTCAGCCCGGCGGAGGTCGAGCACCTCGAACTCGCGACGGGCTCCGTCAGGATCTATGAGCTTGCCGCGGACACGACGATCAAGGCCCACTGGATCGACGGGTGAATCCGCCTGTCGGCCTCTCACAATGGGTCTCCGTGATCTGCGAAGGGGCACTTATTTCATCTATTTCAGTGATGGGAAGCATCTAATCATTCCGTTGGAGTGAATGAAAAGAACATGGGATTCTCCGGCATCACATCGGAGCCACCCATGTCCGCGCCCAGACTTTTCTCCCACGCTCGGTCAATGCGTGCCTTGGCCGGCACGAGAGCCATCCTTCCGGGACTGGGTCTCTGTATGGCGGTCACCGCCGCAGCGGTCGGCTTCGAGGCCGTCGAGGCGCATCTGTTCGGTCGCGCCTGGCTCGAAGCCCTGGTGCTGGCGATCCTGCTCGGGAGCGCGATCCGCACCGCCTGGACCCCGTCGCAACGTTTCTTTCCCGGCATCGCCTTCGGGGCCAAGACCGTACTGGAGATCGCGGTCGTTCTACTCGGGGCCTCGCTCAGCCTCACGACGATCCTCGCCGCCGGTCCGGGTCTGCTTTTCGGCATCGCGGGCGTCGTCGTGGTCGCGATCCTGTCGAGTTACGGCATCGGCCGAGCGCTCGGGCTGCATCCGCGCATGGCGATCCTCGTGGCCTGCGGGAACTCGATCTGCGGCAACTCGGCGATCGCCGCCACGGCACCGGTGATCGGCGCAGACGGCGAGGACGTCGCCGCCTCCATTGCCTTCACTGCGGTGCTAGGCGTGCTGGTGGTGCTCGGCCTGCCGCTGCTGGTGCCGCTGCTCGGCCTGTCGCCGATGCAGTACGGCGTGCTCGCCGGCCTTACCGTCTACGCCGTGCCGCAGGTGCTCGCCGCCACCGCGCCGGTCGCGGCGCTCAGCGTCCAGGTCGGAACCCTGGTGAAGCTCGTCCGGGTGCTGATGCTAGGCCCGATCGTCCTGGTGCTCTCGCTCGGCGCGAGCCGGCTGCGCGAGGAGACCGACGAGGCCGCCCCCGGCGTCACCGCGGGCGACCGCCCGGCCCGCGGCGGCCTCGCGATCCACCGCCTGGTGCCGTGGTTCATCCTCGCCTTCCTTGCGCTCGCGGGCCTTCGCTCGACGGGCCTGATCCCGCCGGTTGCGCTCGCGCCGATGTCGGAGACCGCCAACGTGCTGACCGTGGTCTCGATGGCGGCGCTCGGCCTCGGGGTCGACGTGCGCAGCGTCGCCAAGGCCGGGGCGCGGGTGACCCTCGCGGTGGTCGCCTCGCTCCTCGCCCTCGGCGCCGTCAGCCTCGGCCTGATCCGCGTGCTCGGCCTCGTCTGATCCGCGCTATGGCATCGATCCAACTCCTTGATGAAAGAACTGCCGTGACACGTTCGTCCCAATCTTCGTCCGAGGCGGTCGCGCAGGGGACGGGATGGTTGATGGGGCCGGGTCGCGAAGCGGCGGACGCGGCAGCCCTTCTCGACGGGTTCAGTGCGTGCCTCTCGGGGCTTGGCCTGCCACTGGCCCGCGCCACCACCCACGCGCCGACCCTGCATCCGTCGTTCCGCTGGGTAATGCGCGTCTGGCATCCAGGAGCGTCGAGCCTAGCCTTGCGTCGCCGCCACGGCATCGAGAGTACGCCGACGTTCCACGGCAACACCGTCGAGCGCGTAGTCGAGACCCGTACCCCGTTCCGATGCCGTCTCGACGGGGATGGGCCGCTGCCGTTTCCCGTGCTCGGCGAGCTTCGCACCGAGGGTCTAACCGACTACCTCATCGTGCCGCTGCGCGCCGCGCGTGGACGCATGGGCGCCGCCTCCTGGGCCACGGCGAGACCGGGCGGCTTCACGCCGATCGAGATCTGCACGTTGCTGGCGCTGGTCGAGCCGTTCTCGCTGCTGTTCGAGATCAAGGCGCTCGACGACATGCTAGGCGCGGTGCTGAGCGCCTATGTCGGACGCGACCCGGCGCGGCAAATCCTGACCGGCACGGTGCGGCGCGGCGACGTACGCTTGATGCGGGCCGCGATGATGCTGACCGACCTGCGCGGGTTCGGCGAACTGTCCGACCGGCAAAGCCCCGACCGTGTCGTGGCCGCCCTCAACCGGATGTTCGATGCCATCGTGCCGGCCGTCGAGGCGGAAGGCGGCGAGGTGCTGAAGTACATCGGCGACGGGCTACTGGCCGTGTTCGATGCCGATCGCGACGAGGCCGAGGCGCGCAGTGCCGCCTTGCGTGCCGCCGAGGCCGCGCTTGATGCGCTTGCGACCCTGCGCAACGGTGACAGGGCTGCCTTCGAGGTCGGCGTCGCACTTCATGTCGGGGAGGTCGCCTACGGCAATATCGGCGGCGGCGACCGGGTCGATTTCACGGCGATCGGCCGCGATCTCAACGTGCTCGCCCGCGTCGAGCGCCTGTGCAAGACCTACAACACGCCGCTGATCGCCACCGACACCTTCATCGACGGGTTGGCACATGCCCTTGAACCGCTCGGCACCGTCGCCTTGCGCGGTTTTTCCGAGCGTCACGCCCTGTTCGGGTGTCGCAGGACCGCGCCCGTCGGCGCGCCGGCGGCGTGACGCCGAGACGGCGTCCTTGATCGTCCCATTGGAGATCGAAACTTCTCAAATCATCGCGTTTGGAGATCATTCGTATCGCGAAAGACCGTTGGTGGGAATAAATCGTATCCCGTAGCATCTCCCTGGTCGCGAGGAATCGCCACGGGTCCGATGCCTTCGAACGCATCGACGCCGACATCCTTCAAGGGGAGAGACCATGCACGGACTGGACAGACCGATGAACCGCCGCCTCGTCCTGGGTGGCCTAGGGCTCGGAAGCCTCGGCGCCGCCATACCGGCCTGGGCGGCGGGCTCGGTGAAGCTTCCGCTGCCCGGCGGCCCGGACGAGCGGGCGCTGACCACGGCCTTTCCGGGCAAGGCCGAGATGATCCTCCAGCGCACTCATCCGCCGCTACTGGAGACGCCGTTCTCGGTGTTCGACGAGGGTGTATTCACCCCCAACGACCGCTTCTACGTCCGCTGGCACTGGGCCTCGATCCCGACCGAAGTCGATGCCGGCACCTTCCGGCTCAAGGTCCACGGCCATGTCGAGAAGGAGCTCTCGCTCTCGCTCGACGCCATCGCCGGCCTGCCGCGCTTCGAGATCGCCGCAGTGAACCAGTGCTCGGGCAATTCGCGCGGGTTGTTCGAGCCGCGGGTGACCGGCGCGCAATGGGCAAACGGTTCGATGGGCAACGCCCGCTGGACCGGCGTGCGCCTCAGGGACGTGCTCGAAAAGGCCGGGGTGAAGGCCGGTGCCGTGCAGGTGCGCTTCAACGGCCTCGACGAGCCGGTGGTCGACGACGCGCCCGACTTCAAGAAGTCGCTCGATCTCAAGCACGCCAACAATGGTGAGGTGATGATCGCCTACGCGATGAACGGCGAGCAATTGCCGCTGCTCAATGGTTTCCCGCTCCGGCTCGTGGTGCCGGGCTGGTACTCGACCTACTGGGTCAAGATGCTGTCCGACATCGAAGTGCTGGACAAGCCCGACGACGGGTACTGGATGAAGACCGCTTACCGCATTCCTGACGTGCCGGGCGCTAACATCAAGCCCGGTCAGACCGGCTTCAAGACGGTGCCGATCAACAGGATGGTGCCGCGCTCGTTCGTCACCAACCTGACCGATGGCGCCAAGGTGGCGGCCGGAACGCCGGTGGCGTTGCGCGGCATCGCCTTCGGCGGCGATTGCGGGGTGAAGGCGGTGGACTTCTCAGGCGACGGCGGCGCGACGTGGTTCCCGGCGCAGCTCGGCGCGGACGAAGGCCCCTACAGCTTCCGCCGCTTCGACGGCAGCTTGCCGGCATTGGCTGCCGGCAGCCACACGGTCAGGGTCCGCTGCACCAACACCAACGGCGTCGCGCAGCCCCTGGACCGGGTCTGGAACGGGGCCGGCTTCATGCAGAACGGCATCGAGGCCGTGTCCTTCCAGGCCGCTTGAGGAGAACAGCCATGAACCCGATCCGCCCTGCGGCCCTCATCGCCGCCCTCATACTGTCTCCCCTGGTGGCGTTCGCCGCTTCGGCTCCCGAGCCGATGCGCTTCACCTCGCAATCGATCGAATTCCCGACTTCCGACCGGATCTTCCCGGACGGGCCGGGGGCCGAGGCGGTCAACAACAACTGCCTCGCCTGCCACTCGGCCGGGATGGTGCTGACCCAGCCCAAGCTCACGAAGGCGCAGTGGACCGAGACCGTGAACAAGATGGTTCACGTCTACAAGGCGCCGGTCGATCCGGCCGACGTGCAGACCATCGTCGACTACCTCACGGCGTTGAAGCCGACGCCCTGAACCCCCGAATCCCGAGGCCGCCGCGTTTTTTTCGCCGGCCTCGGGGAATAGACCGCGCCCTCCGGCATCTCCCCAGGGCGATGCACGGCCAAACCGGTCTCGCATCACGCAATCCGAATTAGAACCAGCCCTCACGGCAGGCCCCGGCCGCCGAACGAGCGCGCATGCCAGAGAGACACGCTTCATGACCCACGTCCGCACCAGCCTCCGCGCCCTCCTCGCCGGAGCCGCCTTGCTCCTCGCCCAGGGCCAGCCCGGGTCCGCCGCTGGCTTCGACGGCGCGATCAAGAACAACGCCCTGGCGCTGAACGCCGCTGGGACCGTCGCCGCTGTGTCGAACAGCGAGGAGAGCGCCGTCATCGTCTACGACGTCGCCAAGGGCACGGTGCTGCGCCGCCTCGACGGCTTCGTCACGCCGCGCAACATCGTTTTCGCGCCGGACGGCGCCCGCTTCTACGTCTCCGACAGTGGCACCGGCCGGATCACGGTCTATGAGACCGCCACCGGCAAGGAAGCCGGCGTTCTCGCCGCCGGCCCCGGCGCGTTCGGCACGGTGCTCTCGGCCGACGGGGCCAAGCTCTACGTCAACAACGAGGCCGCGAGCACGCTGACCGTGTTCGACACCAGGACCATGCTCGCCGAGGCCGTGATCCCCGGCTTCGCGCAGCCGCGCCAGGGCGTGAAGCTGTCGCCTGACGGCAAGACCGTGTTCGTCACGAACTTCCTTGGCGACAAGATCACGTTGGTCGATACCGCCACCAACAAGATCACCGGTGAGATCGCCGGGTTCGACAAGCTGCGCGCCATCTCGATCACCAAGGACGGCAAGACGCTTTTTGCCGCCAACAGCGGCCGTAATACCATCGGCGTGGTCGATGTCGCCGCCCATAAGGTCACCTCCGAAGTGGAAGTGGGCAAGGACCCCTACGGCGCCGCACTGACCCCGGACGGGCGCTTCGTCTATTCGGGCAACCTGAAGGACAACTCGCTCTCGGTGATCGACACCGGCACCCTCAAGGTCGTCGCCACGGTGACCGGCCTGAACGAGCCGCGCCAGGCGATCGCGTTCTCGGCCGACAACGCCCATGCCTACGTCCTCAACCGCGACCTCAGCGTCGCCGTAGTGGACCGGGCGAAGAACGCGGTGGTCTCGACGATGAAGCCCTGAGGCGACGCGCGCCGGGGGCCTTATCGCCCCCGGCGCGTTCTCGTCGTCGATACGTCACGAACGCAGGACAAAAACCCCATGCTCGGCCTGTTCCAGCGCAAGGACCGCCTCATCGTGCACGGCGAGGCGCCCTACAATGCCGAGCCGCCGCTCGATCGCCTGCGGGCGGCCTTCCTCACCGACCAGGCCGACTTCTACGTCCGCAGCCACGGCGACATCCCGGACCTCGACGCCGACGGCTACCGCCTGACTGTCGACGGGATGATCGCGACGCCCCTCGAATTGTCCGTCGCCGATCTGAAGGCACGCTTCGCGCACGTCACCGTCACAGCGGTGATGCAATGCGCCGGCAACCGCCGGGCCGACATGCTGGCGGTGGCCCCGGTCGCCGGCGACCCGTGGGCGGCCGGCGCCATCGGCAACGCGGAATGGACTGGGGTGCGGCTCGCCGACGTCCTGCACGCCGCCGGGATCGATGCGGGCAGTCCGCGCCACGTCGCCTTCGAGAGCCACGACCGTATCGCGGGGTCGGACATACGCTTCGGCGCCTCGATCCCGCTCGCCAAGGCGCTGGCGCCCGAGACGCTGCTCGCCTTCGCGATGAACGGCGAGCCTCTCGCCCCCGAGCACGGCTATCCGTTGCGCGTGGTGGTGCCGGGATTTGCCGGCATCCGCAGCCCGAAATGGCTCGCCCGCATCACGGTGCAGGACCACCCCTCCGACAACCCGATGCAGGCCGACGACTACAAGCTGTTTCCGCCCGACGTGACCGCCGAGACCGCGGACCCCGCCCACGGCATCACCATCGAGGCGATGCCGCTCAACAGCGCGATCTGCGAGCCCGCCCGCGGCGCAGCGTTGAAGCCCGGCCGGCACGCGATCCGCGGCTACGCCATCGCCAGCGATCGCGCGGTCGCCCGCGTCGACGTCTCGACGGATGGCGGCCGCAGCTGGGCGCAGGCCCGGATCGACCGCGATGCCGACGCGCCCTACGCCTGGACGTTCTGGGAGATCGACCGCGAGCTGACCGCGGGCGAGCACGAACTCGCGGTGCGGGCCTGGGACTCCGCCGGCCAGACCCAGCCGGCCGCGCCCGACGACACCTGGAACTACAAGGGCTACCTCAGCGCCGCCTGGCACCGGGTACGGGTCACTGTGGCCTGACCGTCACGCCCAGAGCAGGGCGGTGGCCGCAAGGCCCGAGATCGCGATCAGCAAGGCCACGATCCCGACGGTGAGGATGCGCGGCATCATCGGGATCTCGGCATCGGCGAGACGCGCCCGGATCGCCCGGTCCCGCCATGCGGCGCCGGCGAACGAGGCAAGCGCGCAGGCGATCAACGTGAGCGACAGCACCTTCAGCGGCCAGACCGCCAGCACCTCCCGCAGGAAGCGCTGCGCGGCCAGGCCGACGCCGAGGAAGGCGAGCCCGGTGCGAAGCCACGCCACGAACGTACGCTCGGCTGCCAGAACCGTCCGGTCCTCGGCGAGCCTCACCCGGGGATCGTCGGGGTGCACGGGTTTCGCAGGATCGCTCATCCGGCATCCGCCGTCGCGATCAGGTCGAGCAACGCGTCGGCGGCCCGGCTGCGGTAGCGCTCCTTGTGGCGCAGCACCCGGAACGGCCGGCTCGGCAGGGCGAACGCCGCCCGCACCAGGGTTCCGGTCCGAAGCGCGGCGGCGACCACGGTCTCGGACAGGACGGCGGCCCCGCCCCCGGCCTCGACGGCGGCGCGCACCGCCTCGTTAGAGGGCAGTTCGAGCGTGACCCGAAGCTGGGCGGCTGCGAGGCCGGCCGCACCCAGGGCCGCCTCGAAGGCCGAGCGGGTTCCCGATCCCGCCTCGCGCAGCACCCAGTCGGCCCCGGCGAGATTTTCGGGTTCGAGGTCGGTCGCCCCGGCGAAGGCATGGCCAGGGGCGACCACGAGGACCAGTTGGTCCTGCGCGATGGTGGTGCTCGCAAGCGTCGGGTCGTCGAGCGCCCCCTCGACGAAGCCGAGTTCGGCCTGCCCGGCGCGCACCGCGTCGGCGGCGTCGGTGGTGTTGCCCACCGCCAACCGGATAGCGATCTCAGGGTAGGCCCGGCGGAAGGCGACGAGGTGGCGAGGCAGCCAGTCGCTGGCGATGGTCTGGCTGGCGTAGAGCGCCAGCGTCCCGCGCCGCAGGCCGCTGAGGTCGGCGAGCACCAGTTCGGCGGCCTCGGCCCGGGCGAGCACGGCGCGGGCCTCGACGAGAAATATGCGCCCCGCCTCAGTCAGCTCGATCCCGCGGCCGACCCGGTGAAAGAGCTTGGTGGCGTGTCGCCCCTCGATGTTGGCGATCGCCGTGCTGACCGCCGACTGGACGAGGTTCAGCGCTTCGGCGGCCCGCGTCACGTGCTGTCGCTCGGCCACCGCCACAAAGATGCGGAGTTGGTCGAGGGTCATGGTTGCCGCTGCGGAACCGGCAGTCCACGGACTTGCGCGTCGACCGACTGCGCGACGATCAACAGCCGCGCCTCGTCGGTGCGACCCGTGACGACGTAGGACATGCCGCCATCGACCCAGGAGAAGGCGGCGATGTCGCCCTCGCGGGCGAAGCGGAACACCGTGCGGCCATCCGCATCGCCTACGCGGCTGTAGAGTGTCAGCCGGGTGCCGTGGTCGTCATCGTACATCAGCATCGCGGCGGATTCGGAACCCGCCGGCAGCAGCCGGCCGCCCATCAGGCGGAAGCCGTACGCCGTAAGGTCGGGGGTGGTCACCGCCCGGCCGAGGCGCTTCGAGAGCCACGTAACAAGGTGCGGCTTCTCGTCGGCGCGCACCTCCACCGGATGCACCGCCTCGACCACGTAGGTGCGGAAGGCCGCCACCGCGTCGTCGGTCGCTGGCTCGGTTCGCGCGAGCGTGACCGTGGGTACCTGCCGCGCGGCATGGCCGAACCAGCCGGCGGCGCCGCCGACCGCGAGGCAGAGCACGGCCGCAGCCGCGACCGGAAGCCAGCGGTAGGTTATCGGGCGATGTCGCGAGCGGATGTTGGCCACCCGGAGCCGCGCCGGAATCGCCTCCTCGGCGATCGGCGCGAGGCGGGCACGCAAGCGCTCGCGTAGGGCGCGATCCGCCGAGACCTCCGCCGCCCGCGCGGGGTTTCCCCTGAGCCATGCCTCGACCAGCGCCTGCCGCTCCGGTTCGAGACGACCGTCGATCAGGCCGTGGAGGTCGTCCTCGCCGACCGGGCGCGGATCCCCGCTCATTTCACCCTCCTCAAGAGTCCGGTCCGGCCAGTTTCCAGAAAACCGCGCATCCGCGTCCGGGCCCGGCTCAACCGCGACATCACCGTGCCGAGCGGTACCCCGAGCACCTGGGCCGCCTCGGCATAAGACAGATCCTCGACCGCGACGAGGAGCAGCACCGAGCGCTGCTCCTCGGGCAGGGTGTCGAGCCCGGTGAGCACGTCGCGTGCCCCCATAGCGGCCTCGGGGTCGGCACCCGGATCGGGCACCTGCTCCAAAGCCTCAGCGCCGACATCGATGCCGCGCCGGCCCCGGCGTCGAACAGTGCCAAGGAACAGGTTGCGCTCGATCGTGAACAGCCAGGCTCGCAGGTCGCCGTCGCGGCGACGTCCGGACCAGGCGGACAACGCCCGCTCCAAAGTGTCCTGGACGAGGTCGTCCGCCGCTTCGCGGTCCCGCAACAGTGCGACTGCGTAGCGCCGCAACGCTGGGATCTGCGGTTCGATGAGGGCGGCGATCTCGTCCACGAGGCTTTACCGATTAGGGCTTGGCGATGTGCCATGCACCGTTGAGGAATCCGTCGCCGGTGATGTCGCCGGGCTTCGTATCCTTGGCGAAGGTGTAGAGCGGCTTGCCCTTGTGGGCCCACTGCATCGTGCCGTCGTCCCGCGTCACCATCGTCCAGTCGCCACTAGCAGCCGAGCCGGAGGCGGCCATCAGTGCCGGCCAGTTGGCGGCGCAGGGGCCGTTGCACATCGACTTGCCGCCCATGTCCTTGTCGAAGGTGTAGAGGGTCATGCTCTTGGAATCGACGAGCGCCGGCCCCTTGGCAGTCTCGGCCGTTATCGCAGGCGCAGCGGCCTGGGCGGCGACGGCGGAGAAGGCGAAGGCCGCAAAGGCGGCGCGGATCAGCATGGTGCGCATGAGTGAGGTCTCCGGCGGTCTACCATGACCGCATCGGGAGAGATGCCGAACGGGCGCGTCTATTCCACTGACATTTGGAAAAGATCGATCACATCGGCAGGGCCACCAATTCGTCCCCGGCCAGGGAATAAAGCCGTTTCCCCGGCATCTCTCCCATCGACAACGAACGAGGAGGACGGCCCATGCGCGGAGCACTGGGATTTGCGCTCACGGCCGCCGTGATGGCCGGCGGCCTCGTCGGCGGCCGGATGATGATGCCCCCGACGCTGGCCGCCGCCGAGCCGCCGGCCATCGTCTCCGCGTCCTTCGACGCGATGATGGCGCAGTCGATGACGCGGATGCATGCCGACATGATGGTCCCGCCCTCGGGCGATCCGGACCGCGACTTCGCTGCGATGATGATCCCGCACCACGCGGGCGCGATCGCGATGGCCCAGGCAGAGCTGCTCTACGGCAAGGATCCGGTCCTGCGCCGCCTCGCGCAGGGGATCATCGTCGAACAGGGCCAGGAGATCGCGGTGATGCGCCGGGCGCTCGCCGATCTCCCTCCCGCGCCGGATTCG
Source organism: Methylobacterium sp. Leaf94 (assembly GCF_001426045.1). Taxonomy (NCBI): domain Bacteria; kingdom Pseudomonadati; phylum Pseudomonadota; class Alphaproteobacteria; order Hyphomicrobiales; family Methylobacteriaceae; genus Methylobacterium; species Methylobacterium sp. Leaf94. Next base: position 20,462 of record NZ_LMRM01000026.1, on the reverse strand, counting down.
TCTGCCGCAGCCACCCACCTTCACCACCATGGCACGGCCCCTGCCGCCGAGATGCCTTCGGAGATCTGCCGATGAAGACCGCCCTCACCCTCCTCGCGCTCGCGATGCTCTCCGGCTCGGCTCTCGCCGGGCAGGCCCCGGGTGCAGCCTTTGCACCGGACGTGCCGGTCAGCGGCAGGGACCGGTTCTATACGTCGGACCAGTTCTCCAACACGGTCTCGGTGGTCGATCCCGCCGCCAACGTCCTGCTCGGCGTGATCCGGCTCGGCGACCCGACGCCGATGAACCTGAGCCCGCTCTATCGCGGCCAGCTCCTCGTCCACGGCATGGGCTTCTCGCCCGACCACAGGACGCTGCTCGCGGTCTCGATCGGCTCGAACTCCGTGAGCTTCATCGACACGGCGACCAACACGGTCCGCCACACCGCCTATGTCGGCCGCGCGCCGCACGAGGCCTTCTTCACGCCGGACGGCCGAGAGGTCTGGGTGAGCGTGCGCGGCGAGGACTACATCGCCGTGCTCGATGCCGCGACCGCCAAGGAGACGCGCCGAATCACCGTGCCGAACGGGCCCGGCATGACGATCTTCTCGCCGGACGGCGCCTACGGCTATGTCTGCTCCAGCTTCAGCCCCGAGACGGTGGTGATCGACACGAAGACCCACTCCATCGTCGGGCGCGTGAAGCAGGAGAGCCCGTTCTGCCCCGACATCGCCGCAACACCGGACGGCAAGCAGGTGTGGTTCACCCTCAAGGATGTCGGCCGGACCCAGGTGTTCTCTGCGACGCCGCCATTCGCGCCGCTGAAGACGATCGAGACCGGGCCGATCACCAACCACGTCAACATCGTCTCGACCAAGGCCGGCCAGTTCGCCTACGTGACGATCGGCGGCCTGAACCAGGTCAAGGTGTTTCGCACCGACGACTTCACCCAGGTCGCCACCATTCCGACCGGCGCCCTACCGCACGGGCTCTGGCCCTCGGGCGACGGCAGCCGCGTCTATGTCGGCCTGGAGAACGCCGACAAGGCGGCGGTGATCGACACCGCGTCGAACACGGTGATCGCCGAGGTGCCGATCGGGCAGGGTCCGCAGGGCGTCGCCTACGTCCCGAACGCCGTGCCGGAGGGCGACGGAATGCAAAACCTCCAAGCGCTGGGCGCAGCCGGCAAGACCAGCGCGCTGACGCTCGCGGGTACCGATGGCAAGCCGGCGACGCAGGTCACCCTGTTCGACCAGGGCGTGTTGCAGACGCTGCAGGCCGCGGTAACGGGACTGCCCTCGAAGATGCCGTTCGTGCTGGCGCTGGCCGCCGATCCGAAGGGGGCCGCAGGCCTGGAGCCGCTCGCCGCCTTCATGACCAACCCGGCCGGCGCGGCCATCGTCAACGCGATCGGCCCGATCCGCCAGATCACCCGCACGGATGCCGGCGCGAGCCGGCGCTACCTCGTGGTGGTCTCGGGCAAGCCCGGTGAACTCGGCGGCGTCGTCCAGATGCAGACTGTGGATTGAACGGGCGGCCTCACGAGCGCGGGAAGCGGGAATCCGAGAGCATGCGTTCGCAGCGCGCGTCCAGCTGCAACGTCTGCTTTCAAGGCCTCCATTGGCTTGCTTCTATGACCGAGTAGGGTCGAGATCCGCCCGTCCGGTATACGGCTGAAATGGGCGGTTTTCCGCCAGTCCCCTTTGAGTGAGTTTGACTACTGAAGCGGATGCTGCGGGCGTGTGACGCATAATTCTAGTATGAAGCAGCCATCCTCCGTTCGTGAAGACCCGCAATCTGTCCTACAAGTGCTGACGTCGGACATGTAGCCTCGAAGCACTGAGCAGAACTAGAGCCATCACGATCCTGACGCGCATCCCCACCTCACGATGCGGCTGACTGGCGAGCGAGTTGGCTCGCCTTCTCAAACCGAGCCCGCGCAGCGGATTCAATACGCGACAGCCCGAGGCGTTGACCGATCATCTTGGCGCGCTCGGCTTCCGAGGCATTGGACGGCAGAGTTATCGCGATCCCGACAAGTTCCGGCATCGGCGTATCGGAGTGACTGCGGACAGCCGCGTTGGCCGGGCGGTGAGGATAGCTCGTGCGGGGTTCCTCGCCACGCGGCCAGAGCACGGGGCGTCCATCATCCTCGGTTCGGGCAACGGATGCGTCGATCTGCGCGGCGATGGCGTCACGGACGAGCGGGCCGACCCGCTGAATACCGTGAGCACGAGCGATGCGGCGAATGAGTAGCTCCTCGTAGATCGGCCCTTCCACGGAGAGGACATAGTCGACCATGGCACTGAGCGTCGGTCGGTAGGACGCATCGTAGAACCGGCCCGGTTCGACCGGCCGGCCGAGATCATTCAGATCCGCGATCCTGTAGACCTGCACGTCATCCTCGGCTTCCGGCCTCGGGGCCGGCGACGTGACCGGCAGGGCCGGATCGGCGTAGAGGCGCTGCAGAACAACTTCGGTGACGGGCTCAGGGTCGTTTGCGGGCTCGCTTAGCATCTCGACGACGGGTGGAGCGACCTCGGGCTGCGCCGTTGGCTCGTCCCAGTCCTGCTCGACGACCTTGGGTTCGACAGCGACGTCGATTGGCGATGCCGCCGCAGCCCTGGCACGATCGGCTTCGAGATCCTCGACCAAGCGCTGATCAAGCTTGGCGAGGGCGCCCTCGGCATTCGTCCACCACTCGGTGCTCCAGACCCGCCGGATGCGCCAGCCGAGGTCGGACAGCACGTGCTCGCGCAGGCGGTCGCGATCCCGGGCTGTGGCCGAGCTATGGTAGGTCGCGCCATCGCATTCAACGCCAGCGAGATAGCGCCCGGGGGCATCGGGATGGACGATGCCGAGATCGATCCGGAAGCCCGACACGCCGATCTGCGTGTGGACGATCCATCCCCTGGCCTGGAGCCCCGCCATCACTGCGGCTTCGAACGGTGATTCGACGTCGCCACCGGTCGGCGCGAAGGCTTCGGCCAGCGCCCGCGCCCCGCGATCGGCGAATTCGAGGAAGTGCTTAAAGTCGCGTACGCCCTGCGCCCGGGTGCGACCGAGATCGATCTGCTCGGGCCGGAGCGACGCGAACACAAGGAGCTCGCGCCGGGCGCGGGTGATCGCAACGTTAAGGCGACGATGGCCACCGTCCTTGTTGAGCGACGACACCGTGCTGACCGGACGCCCGGTTGGGTCCGGCCCGACTGCGACCGAGAAGATGATGGCGTCGCGCTCGTCGCCCTGCACGTTCTCGAGGTTCTTCACGAACACGGGCTCGTGCCAGCGATCCTTATCGAAGAACGGCTCCAGTTCGGGGTATGAGCGCCGCTGCTCATCGAGGAGGTTCTCGATCAAGCGTTGCTGCTCGCCGTTGAAGGTGACTACGCCAAGCGAGCGTTGCTCTTCCGCGAAGCTCGGGTCGCGTAGGCGACGCACGATCTCTGCGACGACGGCGCGGGCCTCGGGGCGGTTCACGCGGCCCGCTCCGTGTTCATAGACGCCATCCGGCACGAGGGTGAGCGGACGGCCCGGTCGTCGGTCACGGGCGACGGGAACGTAACCAGCCGGCCTCCATAGTAGCGGCTGTTCGAGAAGGCGATCAAGCTCTCGTGGCGGCTGCGATAGTGCCAATCGAGGTTCCGCCGGGGGATGTTGCCGGCGATGCATTCGTCGAGGATCGACTCCTGATCCATGACGTCGCTCCCGTCCTCGATGTCGTCGACGCCACGGTCACCGACGTTAGTCGGCGGCAGCTGCTTAGGATCTCCGACGATGACGACCTGCTTCGCCCGGGCGAGCGCACCGATGGCGTCCCACGGAGAGATTTGCGAGGCTTCGTCGAAGATGACAACGTCGAACGGCTCCTTGTCGGGTGGTAGGTACTGCGCGATCGAGAGCGGGCTCATCATCACGCAGGGAGTGAGCTTGGTCAGGGCCGTCGGTATCCGGCCGAACAGCTTCCTCAGCGGCATGTGCTGCGTCTTCTTAGTTAGCTCGTGGGAGAGCGTGCCCCATTCTGGGTCGGCTCCGAAGGCGGTCGCTCCTGGGATGCCGCCGCCAAGGCGCGAACGGACGACCTGCTTGGAGAGTTCGGTGACGCGGGCGTCGGCGGCGCGGAAGCGCAGGATCGCATCCTCGTGCCGCTCTGGCAGGAAACGCCGCAGTACGGGATCATGGCTGACGACACGGTCGATCCACCAGCGCGCATAAGCGGTCTCGAAGGCAGTCTCCGCGCGGTCGGGGGCGACGCGACCCTCTTCCAGGGCATCGATCAGCGGCGCGAGACCGGTCTGGCGCGCGTTCTGGGCTAAAGCTTGCCAGGCGCACCAACCTTGGGCGCGTCCCAATCCCGAGCTCCAACACCGGGCGAGTGCGAGGCTTTGTTCGATCCAGTCAGCTTCGGCGGCCAACGGCTCTTCGGGATCGGCACGACCTGCGAGGAGGCCGAGCGCCTTCATCGCTTCATTCGCCCTCACACGGTCCTGTGCGAAAGCGGCGTAGCTCTGCGCGATCCGGCCGCCTTCGTCGAGAGCGCGGCCTTGGCGCTCGACGAGCTGCACGAGGTGATCCCGCAAGCCGTCGATCCCGAGGGACAGGGGCCCAAGGATGTCGAGCAGTTGCTCAACCTTTTCGGCCCAGGTGAGGGCCGAGGCGAACTCGGATGCCGGGCAGTCCGGACTGCTCCACGGCAACCCGAGCCGAGAGAGGATCAATTCCTCCAGGCATCCAGCTTTCACGTGCTTGGCGACTTCGATCAGCCCCGTGAGATCCGGCCCGAGATCGGCTGGCAGTGGCCCCTCCGCGTAGGGCTGAACCTGGGCGGACACCTTCTTCAGCTTACTGCCCTTGACCAGGAAGTTCGACCCCTGCGCGGCGACCCACTCTGCCAGCAGCGCGCCTAAATTCTGATCCAGGATGCCTGGACCGTACCGGCCGGTGAGCCGGCCGAGCAACTGGGCTTTCGTGGCCAGGAACCGCTCGCGCGCGGCGACGGCCCGGCGCAAATCGCCGGCTCCGTCGGCGAGGAAGGCTGCGCCGCAGGGCGCGTCCGACCGCATGAGGTAGTTGCCTAGCACTACCAGCCCGCGCGTGCCTGCATAGGTCGCGAGCAGAGAGGGTAGGCCGATCGCCTCGGCGAAGGTCTGCCCACTAACCCGGAGCGCGCCGAGCGTCTGCTCCACGGCTTGGATCGCAGTGGCTGTGCCGTCGCGCCAGACCGGAGACCACTGGGTGGCTTCGACACCCTGAAGCGGGTGATCCACCAGCGATCCGACGGACGCGAGGACGGGGCGAAGCTCTCGACATGCCGCGCGCAGGTTGGCGAGCGTCTTGTCGTCGTGGGCGAGGTGATCCGGCCATGTGAGAACGAGCGGGGCCTCGGCACCTGCGGCCGCGATAACCCGTCCGAAGGCCTCATAGGCCGAAAGCCCGTTCTCCCGCCGCCGATGCAGGGCGTTCACGAGGGCATTGAGTTCCTCGCGCAGGCTCGCGAGTTCGCTCGTGGCCGCGTCCCAGGTACCCTGCGATGGGGTTGAGCGGTCGTGCCAGGCCCGGCGCAGCTGGCCGAGGACGGCCGATTTCTGTGCCTTGGTCGAATGGACCTCCAGCCAGTATTCGCCGAGACCAATTTCCTGTAGGCGGCGCTGCACGACCTCCAGGGCAGCGGTCTTCTGCGAGACGAACAGCACGGTCCGCCCTTGTGCGAGGCACTGGGCGATCATGTTGCCGATCGTCTGGCTCTTGCCGGTGCCAGGCGGCCCGAACAGTACAAAGTCCTTGCCGCTGGCGGCGGCGAGGACCGCAGAGAGTTGAGAAGAATCGGCAGAGAGCGGCGAGAAGACGGTCTCCGGCGGATGCTCCCAGTCGAGACGTGCCGGCTCTGGGAACGGCATGCCGTCACCGTAGGAATGCTTGGGTGTGTCGATAAGGTGGCGCACGACGGGGTTGCGCTTCAGCACATCTGCCCGATCGACCAAGTCCTTCCACATCAGGTACTTGGTAAAGGAAAAGGCCGAGAGCACGACGTCCGGCACGACCTCCCAGCCGCGCAGTTCCTTCACGTGCTGGCGGACGATTCGGAAGATGCCGTCGACGTCGTACCCGGACCCGTCCCGAGGAAGGTCCCCCTCCAATTCCGGCATGCGCAGCTTAAAGTCCTCGCGCAGCATCTCCAGCAGGGTTGGGTTGATCCGCACCTCTTCGTCGTGGAGGGCAAGCTTGAAGCCGGCCCGCACGCTGGAACGCTTAAGTGTGACCGGGACGAGGAGCAGCGGGGCGCGATAGGCGGCCTCGCCTTCTTTCTTGGTCCATGACAGGAAGCCGATGGCGAGGAAGAGGATATTGGCTCCGCCCTCCTCAAACCCGTTGCGGGCGAGCCGGTAGAGGTCGAGCAGGCGCCGGTCGAGATCGGCCTCGGTCGAGGTTGTGTAGATCTCCTTCCGGGCGAGAGCCGCCTCCAGATAGGTGCGGCGGCCATCATCGTGGTGGCGGCGGGCATAGAGATCGGCGCTGCGCTCGTCGGATCCGGTCAGCACGTCCGAGAGCGCCTTCAGCCGAAACTCGGACCCCGCCGCGAGGCCGTCCTCCAACGCCCCCGGCGAGACGCACTCGAGGACGACGGAGCCCTTCCCCGGCTTGAAGTTCAGAAGCTTATTGCGAAGCGTGAGGTCGAGCAGCTTGCGCTTCCAGCGCTCCACGCGTCCGACCGGGGTCTCAGGGGCTTCGTCGACCGGCATGCGTGGCTCATCGTCGAAAGGCGGCGGTGCTCCAATCGGCTGATTGATCGGCTGGGTGGGAGTGGGTGCGACGCCGGTCGGCCTCCCGTCGCCGAGATCCATCGGCCGGATACCGCGCCGACGGCAGCGTCGGACGTCGATAGCAATCTCAAGCGCTGCCGGTGCTTCGTCCTCGACCTGGACGCTCCCCCGCGTAGTAGCGACCTTGAACGTCGCTGGCGGATCGGGGGTAAGGAGCGTCGTCTCGACGAAGACGAGTTCCTGGAGGTCACGCCGCTTGCGGAGCAACTGCATGTCGTCGACGGTCGCATTCGCGAAATCGTCGTCCTGCAGCCAGACGCCGACGAAGGCATGGCCAGCCGTCAGTACCAGCACCGGGTTGAGCCCCGCCTGCTCGAGGCAGGCGGCGTAGAGCAGGGAGAGATCGAGGCAGGTGCCGACCTTGCGCTCAAGGATGTCGCTCGGACCCCGGACCTTCTGCCCGGCCTGTTCGAAGCTCGCAGGCGGCAGGACATAGGCGATCCGACGATCGGCGATCGCCGCCCAGATCGCCTCGGCGAGCTCCCAGGCGCGGGCCTTCTTCTGCGTGGTGTAGCCATTCAGACCGGTTTCGCGGCCGGCTTCGCCCAGCTTCGTGGCGGCATCGCGTAGAATGACGTCCACCGCTGGATCGTTCGGCCGCACAAAGGCAGCGAGCAACTCTGGCGCGCTGCGACCGCCGCCCCAGTGAGAGGGTGGAAGCAGGCGAATTTCAACTACGCTTTGCGCGCGTTCACCGGCTGCATCCTTTAGGATCGTCGTCAGTTCGAGACGGCTTGCCTCCGTGAAGCCAGCGAGCAGTGTCGCATCGAGGCGAACATCGGGGGTCTCGATGTGATGGTTCGAGCCCGCTGGAACGCGATCGATGCGCAGGGTCAGAGGCTGCACCACGGCGGGTCGGCTCTCAATCTGCACCCGCAGATCAACAAGGTCCTCATCGGACGCGTTCGTAATTACGATCTCGCGAATTACGGGAATCGCGTTCTCATAGTACGCAAGGCTGACATGCTCCGTGGCTGAGCACACGACCAGGACGGCATCCGCGATGGCGATCCCGACGGCGGGTTCGATCTTCTCACCGTTCACTGCACGATCCACCGGCTTGAGAAGCGCCCGCCCTATTTGTAGCGGGCGAGTTTAGGACCGACGTCGTCGCAGGCCTCCCCAAACGGATCCCGCATAAGGCTGAACTCGGCATCGTTGACGTAGCCGGTGACGTAACAGACGTCCCGTCCGACGTCAGCACCTGTGGGACAGGTTGAGGGTCTTCATGAACGGAGGATGGCTGGTTCATCGTAGCTCCTGAGGAGCGAAGATGAAGCAGACATCCGGACCGGCCAAGAAGCCGGCAGAAGCGGTGATGAAGAGAACCGGAGGCGTACCGCCTCAAAAGAGACCCATCGAATAACGACTGCGTTCGAGGCGCCACGCCACGCGCTTGGACGGCAGAACCGGGTCGGGAGCCGACCGTCTGATCCGCCCCCATCGAAGTAGTCCGCTCTAAGGTATAGCCTGCGGGCCAGGGCGAGGACGGACAGATGGGAACGAAGCGGCACAAGCCGGTGATTGTGATGGACCTCATTAAGCTACACTACGCAAAGGGACATGATCCCATTCTAGAGTTCCGTCGTTGCTCCGCTTGGAATCACGGCTTCGAGAAGCAAGGCAAGGCTGATTCTTAGATCGGAGTCGTTGTCGAGGCGCCGTCGATATGCCCGCACTTCCGGAGCGAGCGGAGCGCGATCGAAATCCTGGTCGATTGCGACCATGAACACCCCGGCATCGAGTCCGCTCGGGCCGAGACGGAGGCACTGTTCGAAGAGCGCCGAGGTGATCTCCGCGCGAATGTCTGCAGGCAGGTCCGACAGCATGAGCAGTCGCTTTCCCAAAGCTGCATAGAAGGCATCCTTTTCCTCCTCGCGGATCGACGTTGCGTCCAGCGGGCCCTGGTCCCCGGCTGCGAAACGAACGGCCTTTGCGAGAGCGATCGGACCCTGCAGGGCCGGCTGACGTGCCGCGATCTCCAGCGCCTGCGCCATTTCCGCCTCTCGGCCCAGCAGGCGACCAAGACCGACTGACGCGAACGTCCAGTTATGCACGATGACCGCGCTGGGTGCCGTACGTCTCGGGATGCTGTTCGCTTCGTCATGGCTCCATCCTCTCGAAATTGGGAGCCTCGGGAAAACCCAGCGCGGTTCAGGGTCGCGATCCTGGCGGCCTAGTCGACGCGGGGAAAGAGCGTGCCGTGGGGCGAGCGCTCCTGGCGACGCTGCCAGGTGTCCACCGCGACGGTGGCAAGAACCAGCAGCGAGAGCGCGCCCAGCAGGAGCAGCATGATGCGCCCGAGCAGGCCGACGCGGGCCATCACGGCGCCGGCCTCGCCGTTGCGGCGAGGATGTAGCCGGCGTTGCGCACGGTCTTCAGCAGCGACGCCGCCCCATACGCTCGCGCGCGGCGGCCACGGCTTCGGCATGGGGAGGCCGGGGACCCCGAGCGCGCACTGGCCCGTCCGGTACGCGGCTTGGCTCTCCAAGGTCGGCGTCCCGGCCTCACGAACGGGCATGGGCCGCCCCGGTCGGAAAAGGACGATGCGTCGCTCGCTTCCACGAACGATGACCGCATGCGCTTCGGTTCTGGTCGCCGGCCAGGCACGCGCCGACGCACTTCCGCTGCGCCACGGGGCCTCGGGAGTTCCAAGGCCGGGGAGTGCCGGGCCCGCATCGTCCCGCACGAGGGCACCGTTTTCCTGATCGCGCAGAGCTGCCGGCAGTCCGGCGGACCGGACCCGGCGCGCGCGACCATCCGCATCGACGGCCCTGCAGCCGACACCAACTGACCGGTGGACGCGTCGCGAGCGACCGCCCCTGTCCGGGCCTCACGCCCTGATCGCGCCGCGCCCTGCATCACTCGAACCTCGAGGCACTCCCCAGGGCAGGGCACCGGCGACGGACGCCTCGTTGCCCGTGTCCTCGGCCTCGGCCTCGGCCTCGGCCTCGGGGAGGCCGGCGCCCCGGAGGTCAGCGGATCGGGGCCGGGCCTGCGCGACTGCGAGCTCCGCGGGCCCGTCGACCGTTCGTCGGCCTGAACGACGTTTGTTGTCCGATGAGAATCAAATATCGATCGACATCGAGAAATTGATCAGCTCGGCAAGACTATGGGTTCCCGATTTTCGTCGAATCGTCGAGATGACGTTTACAACGGTCTTGTACTTCATCGACAACTTTTCAGCGATGGCTTGATAGGAGTTTCCGTCCTTGATCAGCGAGAGGACCTGTCGTTCCCGCTCCGAAAAATTCACGATCGACGACCGTTCGCTGGTCGCGTTGAGCATGGCCACACGCAGGGCGATATCGTGATCGAGGTAGCTTTTTCCGAGACGGACCTGGTCGAAAGCCTCGAGGAACTCCGTGGCCGGCGCATCCTTGAGCACATAGCCGGTCGCTCCGTTCGCCAGAGCACGCGCGATGATCGTCGGATCGTCGTGCATGCTGAAGGCGAGGATCCGGGTCTTGCGCTCCAGGGTCCGGATGCGCTGGATCAAGGAGAGCCCGCTCAAGCCCTGATCGCCGAACGTGAGATCGGCGACGACCATGCCCGGGCGTTGCCGGTAGAAGGCCCGATAGGCCTCCACGATGGTCGTCGCCTCGTGGATCGCCGTCATCCCCGCATCCTCCATGAGGGTCCGGAACCCCCTCAGGATCACCGGGTGGTCGTCCGCGATGAGGATGCTCGTCGCGCCGGATGTCATGGGGCGACATCCGGCGCGGCAGGCTGGGCGGCATAGCGTTCGGTGAGGCGGGCAAGGGCCTGCGCGCGGTCCAACCCCTGCTGCCGGCTGTTGTAGTAATGCTGGCACAGCTCGCCGTAGAGCTGCTTGCGATGGGTCGGGGAGGCCGCGCCTTCGAGGCCCTCGAGGAGATCGGTGTAGCTCTCGGGCTCGCCGGCCTCGGCCAGCATCTGTCCGAGCTGTACCGTTCGATTGGCGATCATGCGCGGATCTTCGATGAAGATCTCTTTCGCCCGAGAGAGGCTGTGGCGCAGGTGATCGCTGCGCGCGGCGGCGCGCGCCACGGGCTGGCCGGGTTCGCGCCGCGCAAGCCAAACCGCCGGCTCCATCCCGTCCGTCGGCGAGAGCCATGTCGGGACCTCGGCATCGGACTTCGTGGCCACGACGGCCGTGTCCTGAGCGGGCTCGCCGCCATCGCAGGCCCCCAGAACCAGAAGGAGAGCGAGCGTCGGCGCGGTGCGGAACCTCATCGCTCTCCCTCGGGCACGACCGCGAGGCTGCGGGGGCCGTCGGGCACGGCGATACGAGCCGTCTCGCGAAGGCTTCGGAGGTCGACGATGGAGACGGAATCCGAGAACCAGTTGGCGACGTAGGACTGTTGCCCGGTGATCGCGACGCCTTCCGGATAGCGGCCGACCGGCACGGTCGCGCGCAGCGCGCCGTCCTCCGCATCGAGAACGACGAGATTGCCGCCGCGCTGGTCGGTGACGCAGATCCGGCCGCCATCCGGACTCACGGCGACCCCGTAGGGCATGCCACCCACCGTGAAGGTTGCGACGACCCGGCGCGCGACCGTGTCGATGACGCTCACGTCGCCGCTGCGCACGTTGGCAACGTAGAGACGGTCCCGGGCCGGGTTCAGCGCCAGGGCGAAGGGCCCCGTCCCCACCGCGATCGTGGCCTTCCGGGTCATGGTCCGGGTGTCGACGACGCTGACCTGTCGGCTCTCCCGGTCGGCCACGTAGAGCGTTCCGTCCCGGTCGAGGACGAGGCCGGCCGGTTCGCGGCCGACGGCCACCGCCCCCTCGAGGGCGCCGGTCCTGGCGGACAGGCGCATCACTCGGTGGCCCGCCCAGTCCCCGACATAGAGGTGCGCACCGTCGGGAGAGGTCGCGATCCCGAACGGCTGACCGGGTACCGAATAGGTCTGCCGGATCGATCCGTCGGCGCTACCGACGACCGTGATGGTCCCCGTATCGGGATGGGTGAGATAGAGCCGCCCTTCGGGATCAGCCACGACCTGGGCGGGGCTGCGCCCGACCGGGAGGGGCGCGCCGGCCGCCGTCGCATCGGGCGCCAGGGCGACCAGGGTCCCGGCCCCCTGGCTCGCCACGTACACGGTCCGCGCGGCGGCGGCACCGGGGCCGGGTCCGAGGGCCGGTCCGAGTCCGACGAGCAGCGCGGCCAGGACGAAGCGTCCGGTCACCGGGCCGCCCGTCATGGCGCGGCTTTCCCCTCGACCTTCGCCTTCAGGCCTTTGAGACCCTCCGCGAAGTAGCGGTTCATGGCGGTGCGGCCGGCCTCGTCGCTGAGGTCGTCTGGCGGCTCGTTGCCGGTATCCCCCCGATAGAATCGACCGAACCACTCGACCCTGGCGCCATCGCCCTCGGGGGAGACCGTGAGGGTCGCCGAGTAGGACGAGACCGGAAGCGCCTTCAGGTCGGGGTCGGACAGGCGGTACGAATAGCTCCGCCCGGCGGCGTTCATCTCGTCGAGTCCCTCGTTCAGGGTACCGCCCGCCTTGAGCGTGACCTTCCGCTGCCCCCCGGACGCGTTGCCGCCGCTGCCCTCGCTTCTGGCGACATCCGGGTGCCAGGTCCCGATACCGGCGAACTCGCCGACCACCTTCCAGACGGCATCGGGCTTGGCCGCGATGACGATGCTCTGGTCGACCTTCTGCGGCGTCGGGCCGTGGGCGAGGGCCGCCCCGGAGAGGAGGATCAGGACGAGGGCGGGAACACCGAGACGCATCGATCAGGCCTTTTTCCAAGTCGGGATTCCGCGGGCGCGGAGCAGGGGTGCGAGGAAGGTCGCGAGCAGGAGCAGCAGCGCAGACGCGCCGAGTATGGGGCGCGGGTCGAAGCGGCCCGGGACCGGGCGTGGCGTCGCGGCGCCCTCGAGCGCCGCGCCGAGCCTGGCCGATCCTTCGAGAGGGGCGTAGGTGAGGCCGGTCTCGCCGGCGAGGGTGCGTAGGTAGGCTTCGCGCACCGAGGACAGGTGCTCGGTGCCACGGGCGGCGGCCGCGCCGAAGGGCGCGTTGCGCGGGTTATAGCCCTCGCGGTGCTCGGCATCGGCCGGGGGCGGTCCGAAGCGGTTCTCCTGCTGGACGTCGCCCGCGGCGTAGAAGCCGGTCTCGCGTCCCCGGTCGTCGTAGCGCGGAATCGGCGACAGGCCAGGTGCCCCGGCCCCCACGATGAGGCCCCGCACGGCACCGGGCCTGCCCTCGAAAGACGGTCCGCCACGGCTCGGCAGGGGCGGGGCCTCCTGCCCGTCGGTGATGAACACGAGGTCGGTGCCCAGTTCCTCCGCCATGGCGAGGCTGCGGAACAGCCCGGCGGAGATCCGGCTGTCGCCTTCCCAGGCCATGCGCCAGTCGAGGGCCGCCAGCGCCCCGTCGATGGGCGCGAAGCCCGCGCAGGTCTCGATGGGGGTGAACAGGAGGAAGGGCCGTCGCTCCGTGAAGAGGCCCAAAGCGACCCGCGATCCGCAGGGCAGGCCGGCGACGAGGTCGCGCAAAGCCGCCTTCGCGGTGTCGAGACGGCTCGCCGGCATCCCGTCGGCGCCGACGTAGTCGCGGACGTTCATGCTGCCGGTGATGTCGACGATCGCCAGGATGGCGACGCCGTGGCGGGTGAGCGGGAACGGGCGCATCACGAGGGCCAGCGCCACCAGCCCGAGGGCCCCGGCGAGGAGGCGCAGGCGTCCGTCCGTCAGGTTCCGCAGGATCAGGCCGCGGGGCGTCACGGCTCGCCCCGCGGCTGGCCGGGAATGTCGGTCCAGATCGTCTTCGGCTCCGCCGCGAGGGCATCGCCGGATTTGCGATCGAAGTCGGGAAAGTCGCGCAACAGGCGTGACGCCACGTCGAGGTTGAACTTGGCATCCCAGTAGTCCGGACGGCCCTGGAGCGCGCGCCGGTACTCCTGGCGCGCCAGGGTGATGCGGGGTCCGGCCGGGTCGAGGTCGCCGCGCTCCAGGTGGTCGAAGGCCTGGCGCAGATGGGCGTTGGCCAGGGCGAAGCGGGCGCGGGCGGCCCGGTCGCGCGCGCCCTGCGCTTCGAGTGCCGCGATCAGCGGCTCGATCGCCTCCACGGCGCCGCGCCGGGCGAGGTGCTGGACGCGGGCGAGCAGGAGGGACGGAGCGGCATCGACCGGAACCGCGACGTCCCGGCCCGCGGCGAGAGCCTGGATCGTGGCAGTGTCGCGGGCGATCCGCCAGGCGCCGGAGGCACAGCCCAGGGCGGCGCCGAGGAGCAGGATCGGCAACAGGATGAGGAGGCGCGGCCGGGCCCGCCGCCATCCCACGCGCAGGCCCGTGCCACGCGACCGGGCTCGGTCGGTGGCCGAACGGGGCGCCGTACGCCCGGGCCGGATCGCGGTCGTCGTCATGCGGCGCGCCTCGCGGGGTCGGACGCGGTGGCCCGGGACCGGGCGGCCGAGAGGCCGCTCCGGGACAGATCCGCCTCTCCGAGCTTGGCCGCGACGAGGATCACGAGCCCGACAAGGCTGGCGGCATAGGCGAGCCCGGCGAGGTCCCGGCGCGGGCGCTGCTCGGTGTAGGGGATCGGATCGCGCTCCAGCCGCTCGATCTGGGCGATCGCCTCGGCCACCGCCTCCGCTCCCTCGGCCTCGAAGGCGCGGTAGGGTGTCCGCAAGCTCCGGAAGAACAGGTCGAGGTGGCGCTCGGGCGCCGCCTGCGGGGTGTCCTCGCCCGCCGGCCGGTCGGCGATGGAGGGAGAGCCCTTCGTGCGCAGGAAGAGCCAGTACAGGTTCGGCCGCAGGCGGGTGAACGCGGCGCGCAGGGTGTCCTGCACGCGCGGATCGATCACGGCCGCTCCGTCCGAGACGAGGAGGAGCGCTCGGGACGTGGTGGGGCTCGCGGACCCGAACTGGGCCAGACCCATGGCGAGGCCCCGCGCGATGTTGGTGTAGTCGAGGCCGGGCCGGTCGATCGCCGCGATGGCGGCCCGGACCGCCGCATGCCGGTCGGTCATGGGGACCACCAGCATGGGGGCCGTCGAGAAGGCCGTGACGGCGAACTGATCGTGCGCCCGACTCCCCACGAAGGCGGCGAGCAGCCGCCGGGAGGCGGCGGCCTTCGATTCCTCGAGGCCGGAGGGCTGCCGCCCGGCGAAGGTCTCGTTCATGCTGCCGGAGCGGTCGATCAGGATCGAGACCTGGGCGCCGATCCCGGTGCGCGTCAGGGTCTCGCCCCGACGGTAGGGGCCGGCCAGGGCCAGGATCAGGCCCGCGATGGCGACGATCCCGGCGGTGCGCAGGAGGGCGCCGATCGCCCGCGACGGGCCGTCGGCCGGGGCCGCCGCGATGGCGGCCACGGGAACCCTGCGCTGGGCCGAGGCCAGGAGCGGCAGCAGGGCGAGGGGCAGGAGCCAGAGCAGGGCCGGATGGTCGGCGGAGAGGCGGGCGAGCGCATCGATCATGCGGCGCGCTCCGCGTGGGCGAGGCGCCGCGCGAGGGCGGCGAGGGCGGGGAGGTCGAGCACGGCGAGGCCGTCCTCCGGGCCGGGCCCGAAGAAGGTCCGGCGGGACGCCTCGAAGAACCGGGCGAGGTCCGGCCCCTCGGTCGCGTAGGCCGGGTGGGTCTTCAGGAAATCACCGCGATCGTCGGCGAACAGCCGGCGGCCGGCCACCGTGTCGAGGGCGTCGTGGAGCGCCAGCAGCGCGTCGCGGTGGTGGAGCATCGGGTCCGGCCGGCGCGCCAGGGCGCGGATCCGACGGGCCGCGCGGCCGAAGGGACGGCCGCGCCGGGCCCGGAACGGCCACCAGCTCCGGTCCCGGGCGAGGCCCGCCAGCGCCAGGAGGGCGAGGCTGGCCGAGCCGGCGGCACCGAGGAGCAGGGGCCGCGGATCGCCGGGGCCGACCTGCCCGTCGGGGCGCATGTAGTCGCGGGGGTCGTCCCGGGCGGGCGGCTGGACTTCGCGCAGCGGCGAGACGTTGAACGACCAGGCCGGCACCTCGGCCTTCACGGTGGTGGCGCCGTGATCGCTCTCGCTCACGAAGGTGACGGTGAAGCCCGGAATCTCCAGGGCCCGGGCATCGAGGGCGGCGTAGAAGGTCTGGTAGGTGAGGGCGAGGCGCACGCGCCGGGCGTCGCCGTATACCGACGCGGTCGCGTCGAGGTCGCGCAGGTCGAGCCAGTAGGTGAGCGCCCCTGGCTGCGGCAGCGACGCGGCCTGGAGCCGGAAGCCCGGCTCGACCACGAGGTCGACCTCGGCCCGGACGAGGTCCCCGAGGAAGTACCCGAAGGGGCGCGGCGTGCGGATCTCGACGGAGCGGACCTGGGCCCCGGCCGGGCCCGACAGGAGGAGGCCGGCGAGGAGGGGGGCGAGGAAGCGGATGCGCATGAGCCGCCTCAGGCGCCGAGGAGGTGGCGGCTGACCGCGTCGGGATCGAAGCGGCCGGCGAGGCGGAAGGGCGGGCGGCCATGAGCCGTCGCGAGGCGCCGGAGGGTCTCGATCCGGGCGGCCTCGCGGGCGATCCAGCGCCGGCGCAGGGCGGGGCGCATGAAGACCAGCCGGCGCCCGGCGCCTTCGAGATCGTCGAGTTCGAGCAGCCCCCAGTCCGGCAGGCCCTCCGCCTCGGCGGCGTCGCCGAGGAGCACCGGGACGAGGTCGTGCCGGCTCAGGGCGGCGAAGACCTCGGCGATCTGCGCCTCCGGCCAGCGGAAGTCGGAGAGCAGGAACACGATCTTCGGGCGCCCGGCGAGGCGGCGGGCCGCCGCCGCCATGCCTCCGGCGCCCCGGCCGGAACAGGCGGCGGCCGCGAGGCGCCGCGCCACCTCGGCGGCCCGGGTGGGCGCGCGGCTGGGCGCCAGGAACACGTCGTCCCGCAGGTCCTCGTCGCAGCCGATGAGGCCGAAGGGATCGCCGATCCGGGTGGCCGAGGCAGCGAGGCCGGTGCAGAAGGCGCAGGCCAGGGCCATGCGGTCGGCCGCGCCGGCAAAGCGCATGGAGGCCGAGAGGTCGAGGAGCGCCCAGACCTCGATCGGGGTCCGCGCCTCGAAGCGGCGCACGACGGTGCCCTCGAAGGGGTCGCGCAGGGTGGCGCGGACGTCGATGCGCCGGGCATCGGGCATCCGCAGGAACGGCACCTGATCGCGGAACGTGCCGAGGCCACCGGCCTCGCGGCCCCGATGGGCGCCGGGGCGGGTCCCGGGCAGGCGCCCGCGCGGGCGGTAGACGATGTCGGGTTGCGCCGTCTCCGTCATGGCGCCGGCACGGTCTCGAACACGGCCCGGCAGAGGTCGGGCATGATGGCGGCCCGGCGCAGTTCGTAGATCGGCTCCAGGAAGACCCGGTGGGCCATGACCTCGGGGAAGACCGCCCGGACGTCCTCCGGCACCATCCAGTCGCGGCCCTCCAGCCAGGCGCGGACGCGGGCGGCGCGGACCAGGAAGGCGACGCCGCGGGGGGAGGCCCCGCCCTGGACCAGGGCCTCCATGTCGAGGCCGGGCAGGCGGATGCCGGCCTCCCCCGGCCGCACCAGCGCGGCCCAGAGCCCGATCACGTAGGCCTCGATGGCCGGGCTCGCCTGGATGCCGTGCTGGATCGCGGCGGCGATGCCCGGGAGGGCGGCGTGGTCGAGGACGCCGCCGTCGAGGCCGGCGATCAGCGCGTCGGTGTTGTGGAAGCGGGGATCGAAGACCAGGGCGCGCCGGCTCGCGGCGTCCTGGGGCGCCTCCAGCCCGATCTCCATGAGGAAGCGGTCGCGGGCGGCGGCGGGCAGTTCGAAGGTCTCCTCCCGCTCGACCCGGTTGCGGTCGGCGAAGACCTGCAGGTTGGGAAACCGATACTCGCGGTCGAAGGCCGTGAGCGTGCGCTCGGCCATCAGGCGCAGGAGCAGGGCGTGGACCTGGGGCCGGGCCCGGTTGATCTCGTTGAAGAAGAAGATCGACAGGTCCTCGGATTGCCGCAGCACCGGGCCCGGCTCGACCCGGGGGCGGCCGTCCTCGGCGAGGTAGGTGTGGTAGACGAGGTCGGTGGGCATCATGTCGACGGTGCCCTCGACGCGCGCGTAGGCGCCGCCGACCGCCCGCGCCACGGCGCGCAGCAGGGTCGTCTTGCCGACGCCGACATCGCCCTCCAGCAGCACGTGGCCGCGGGCGAAGAGCGCGATGGTGAGGAGCCGGATCGCCCGGGCCTGTCCGAGCACGGCCGCGCCCACCGTCGCCTCGAAGCGGGTGGCCGCCGCGCGCCAGTCGGTGAGCATCGCATCGCCGGAGCGGACCTGGTTCATCATGCTCAGCCTTGAGGAAACGGAGACCCGGGGGACCGGAAGGCCCGGCGCCACCGATGGCCGCGACCCGGGACGGAGCGTCCGGAGGTCGCCCCGCCGGGTCGCGGCGCCATCGGGGCGCGCCCGCCGCGCGGCGGGCGACCCCGATCCGCCAGGATCAGGACGGCGGGATCAGTTCGACGACAGCTTGGTGACGTCGTACTCGAACTTGCCGGTCTTCTTGGCGGCCTCGATGCGCTTCTTGTTGCGCTCTTCCATCGCCCTGATCGACTCGGACTGCTTGTTGAGTTCCTTGGGGTCGTGCTTCGGGTCGTACTTCGTGCCGGCGATCTTCTCGGGGAAGCCAGGCTTCGGCTCCCAGCAATTGCCGGCCGCCTTGCACTTGGTGCCGTCATAGGCCATCGCCGGAACCGCGAGCAGCGCGCCCGCACCGATCGCCAGGGCTGTGATGTAAGTCCGCATGGTCGTCTCCTCTGTTGATCGTTCTTGTCTGTGGATCGGCGTCGCGGCTCGCGCGCGGTGGTGCCTCACGGATGGCGCCGTGACTTCCTCGGGCGTCAGTCTTCCAGCGGCGGGCACTGGCCCTTGACGTCCTTGGGGAAGGTCTCGCCCTGCTTGTAGGGCGTGTAATTCTTCTTCTGCGCGTCGTTGAGCCAGACGGCGTCCTGGACCGGACCGGTATAGAGGTGCCGGATCCAGGCGATGACCTGGAGCATCTCGTCGGGGGTCAGGTTCTCGTTGTGCGGGCCCATCATGCCGTTGGCGCCGCCGAAGATCGTGGCGAACAGGCCGGTGTCCTCGGTGTTCGAGGGATAGGTCCAGTAGTTGTCGTTGAGGCCCGGCCCGAGCTTGCCCTCGGCCAGGTGGCCGTGACAGCCGGAACACGAGGTCGCGAAGAGGGACTCTCCGTTGCGCAGGCAGGACTTGTCGTCGATGTAGCTGTTCTTGCCCGTCTGGAAGAACTGCTTCACCGCCGGGGTGTCGCGGCCGCCCGCCTTGCCTTCGGCGACGTCGAGCTGCTCGCCCGTGACCGTGTTGCGGAAGACGAAGCCGGTCTGGGGGCCGGCGGCGGGCTGCGCCAGGGCGGCGACGCCACCGAGGACGGCGGCGAGGCTGAAACAGATGGCCAGGATGCCATGGGAATCACGCATGAATTCGACCTGATGACGCCGGACGGCTGACCGGCCGGGCGGGGCTGGACCGGGCGCCCATCGGGGCGCCGGCGAGGGGTTTGGGGCGGAGCCCGGCGCGCCCGCGTCGGGCTCCGCCTCGGAAGCGGGGATGTCGGACCGGGGCCGCGCGGGGCGGAACCGGATCAGTTGGTGACGGGGACCAGGGGCACGCCGTCCTGCTTCAGGATCGCCTCGATCTTCGGCTTCGCCTTGACGATGGCCGCATCGAGGGCGGCCTTCAGGGCGGTGTCGTCCCGGCGCACGCCCATGGACTGGTCGAAGCTCTGCGGCATCTTGCGGCCGTCGCTGCGGGTGGTGTCGTCGGGCACCAGGGTCATGCGCAGGGGCTGGGCCGAGTCCTTCACGTAGCGGGCGACGTCCGGGCCGAAGGCGACCGCCACGTCGGCCTTGCCGGTGGCGACCTCGCTGATCATCCGGGCCGGATCGATCTGCGTGTAGGTGTTGCGGGCGGCGCGGAAGTTCACCAGCGAGTAGAGGTAGGCCATGTCCTCCTCGTAGCGGCCGATATCCTTCAGCATGACCTCGCCGGGCGTGCCGAAGCCGACCACCATGTGGTCGACGGTCTTGAGCCGCGGGTCGGCCCAGGACTTCACGTCGAGGTCGCGGTCGGCGCGGGTCACGAACACGTAGCCGCTTCGGTAATAGGGCTTCGTGGTCAGCACGCGCTGGTCGTCGCTGTCGAGGCCCACGACCACGTCGCAGAGCTTCTTGTCGAGGCTGTCGCGCACCAGGTAGATCGCCGCCTTGTCCGACCAGACGAACGCGGCCTTGCGCCCCATGGCCTCGGCGATCGCCGCGGCGATGCGGTTCTCGAGGCCGCTGCCGTCCTTCAGCGAGAGCGGCGGCTGGTTCGCGGCGCAGACCCGCAGGGTCCTGTCGTCGGGGGCGGATTTCGTGTCGCCTTGCGCGAGCGCGGCCCCGCCGAGGGCGAGAAGAACCGCAGCGGACAGGCATCCTGCGGCGAAGGAGCATCCTGTGGCGAAGGACATGGGAGCGTTTCCGTTGTTCTCGTTGGTCGGAGTCTTGTGGGACCGGGACGCGGCTCCCCGGCCCGTTGCGGCAGGGCGATCACAGATGAGGCACACCGTCATTCCGGGTCGCCGACGGCGAGCCCGGAATCCAGAGCCGCCGACAGGCAGATCGCGGATGCGATCACCCAACTCGCGCGGGGAGGCGTTGGCGGTGGGGGTGGCCGGAGGCCCCGCGACGGACGAAGACCAGCGGAGCCACCCCCACCCCTGACCCCTCCCCAC
>NZ_LMRM01000025.1:0-34553 GCF_001426045.1 Methylobacterium sp. Leaf94 | reverse complement strand
TGCGCCATCACGCGCAGGCTGCCTAACCTCTCACCCCAGATGGACCAGAGCCTCCGCTCCTGAACACCGCTGAATGTCCCAAATCATCTGACGACGGACAGGTCAGGCCCTTGTTCATCAGGATGCCGAGGGCGACGGGCCCGACGGGGCCGGCAAACACGCCCGGCATCGAGACGTTGCCGCCGGGACGGCAGGCCAGGATCGCCTGGTTGAGGGCGAAGGGCCGCTCCAGGCTGACGGTGTGCTCCATGATGGCCGAAGAGACCTTCTGGAGCGTCGTGTCCGCACCGTGGGATTCCATGCCGACCGCTTCGATGACCGAGTCCGGACCGAGACCGTGAGTCATCTCCATGAGCGTGTCCTGCACGTTCTCCTTCGAGAGGTCGATGGTCTCGGCGCCTGCTTCCCGTGCGAGAGCAAGGCGCTCGGGCACGCTGTCGATGGCGATGACGCGCTTGGCGCCCAGCATCAGGCAGCACTTCACCGCGAGCACGCCGACCGGGCCGCAGCCCCAGATTGCCACGGTGTCCTCGGGGCCTATGTCGCAATGCTCGGCGGCCTGATAGGCGGTGGGGAAGATGTCGCTGAGGAACAGCACTTGCTCGTCGGTAAGACCCTCGGGCACCACGATGGGGCCGACATCGGCATAGGGCACTCGCAGGTACTCGGCCTGGCCGCCAGCGAACCCTCCGGTGATGTGCGAGAAGCCGAACAGGCCGGCCAGCAGATAGCCGTAGGTCTCGGCCTGGAGCTTGCCATTGGGATTGGTGCGCTCGCAGCAGCTCCAGTTGCCCCACTTGCACTGGCGGCACCCGCCGCAGCAGATGGTGAAGGGCACCACGATGCGGTCGCCGACCTTGAGCTTCTGGTTGTCGCGCCCGACCTCGATGACCTCGCCCATGGTCTCGTGTCCCAGGACGTCGCCGCACTCCATCGTGGGCATGAAGCCGCCCATGAGGTGCAGGTCCGAGCCGCAGATCGCGCAGGCGGTCACCTTGATGATGACGTCACGCCCGTGCTCGATCTTCGGGTCCGGCACGGTCTCGCACGAGATCTTGCCCCGGCTCTGCCACGTGAGTGCTTTCATCCTGTCGACGCTCCTGGTTCGAGGTGTGTCGGCACGGATGACCCCCGCCGCTTCCACCAGCGAGGTAATGTTCGTCACACGAGCGTGATCCGGTTGTCGAGGAATTTACTTCCACGTCGACCGTGCAGCCGAGCGCATAGCCTCGGCCGGAAAGCGGACCACGATGGTGTCCTTCCCCGTCTCCGTATGACGGTGCTACGGCGCCTCCAGGCGCGGTAGATGCGAGCGTGCCATCGGTGATCCCTCAAACCGCTTCGTAGACGAAGCGCCGACCATTGGGCGCCCCTCCAGTCAGCCTTGCCAGGCCATTGGCCATGTCCCGCCCGCCTGCCGCCCATCGGTCCCGGATCGAGGACGGCGAGAAGTCGAAGCTCTTTGCCGAGAGCTGGTCGGCGGCCGCTTTGTAGACCGTATGCAGCAACGTCACGGTCGGTCCGTTCGGCTCAAGCCGCTGCCTCATCTCGTACTCCCGCTCAAGGGCCGAGATCGTTCGGCGGCCCGCACTGGCGAAGATGAGGTCATTGGCCCGTTCCAGCACGGCATCGAGCGATGCTGGCCGGGGCGCCTGCAGGTTGAAGAGGTCCGAGGCGATGCAGAGTAGGTCGCGCGCCGGCTCATGCGCGAAGATCGGGTCCAGGGGCAGGTTGTTGGTGTAGCCAAGATCGCACAGCAGCCGCCCGTCGATCTCGACCGGTGGGAAGGCTGGAAGCAGAGAAGTGCTTGCAAGGACGTGCTCGGGCCGGACCGTCTCGTGCGCCGTATCGAAGTACACCTCCTCGCCTGACGCGACATCGACGCAGCCTATCGTCACGCGGGTATCGCCCCCATTCAGACGCTCGAAATCGACGTACCGCTTGATGCTCGTCAGCAGGGGCGCGTGATCGAACATCGCGACGTCGTTCGGCACCCCGGGCAGCGCCGACCATAGGCCGGGCCAGCGGTGCTGGAAGATGTTGGGCTGTCCCCAAGCGAGCGTCATCAGGGCGTGCAGCCCGTTGTAGACCTGCCGCGGCTTGAGCATGGCGGAGACGCTAGGGGCCGTGTGCTGGGTCGCCTCGCTCCAGAAGCGGCGGAGTTGGGGGATCCTATCCTCGGGAGCGTTCCCGGCGACGATGGCGGCCGTGACGGCCCCCATGGAGGCGCCCACGATCCGACCCGGTCGGATGCCGCGCTCGTGCAGGACCTCGTAGACGCCCGCGTGGTAGGCGCCGAGCGCGTTGCCGCCGCTCAGGACCAAGGCGATGTCGCACCTGGCCAACGCAGCGATGGCGTCCGGACCGCCTCCCACCGGGTCGTACGCGGAGGTGTTTCCATCCCCAACACTCGGTGGGCGGTCCGCTGAGGCGTGGTCGTTCTGGTTCGGTGACAAGCGCGAAGGAGCCTTGATGTTCGTGTGAGGGCCCATCCGGGCTGGGGGAAGGCCATGCGGGCCTGTTCGAGGTCGACGGCTTCGGAACCGAGACGCCTCGTGCCGCGTGATGTTCCGCGAAGCCAGCCACCTCACCTCAGGGGTCGCAACGTTTCACGCCTTGTCCGTCCGGTAGGGACCTGCGGAAAGGCCCGAGGATCGGCCGGGGTGCCTTGCCTTCCGAGGTTAGTCCTAGAGGCGGCGGCGGACGTCCCTCAGAACCGCCAGGGCATCCATGTCGGCCCAGAGCTCTTGCACCGCCTCCGAGGTGTTGAATCCCGTGCTCGCCAAGAGCAGGATCGTGGCAGTCCGGGCGGAGGTGGAGGCTTCCGCCTCGGTGATGCGGGCGCTCACCTCCGCAAGCCAGGTGGCCCGTCGAGAACTGGATATCATTGCCGGATACACGGTCATCCGTCGCCTCCCGTCCCTCGACGCAGGTCCGAGATCCCGTCGCGAAGGGTCCATGAAGGGTGTGACCATACAAGCGATTTAGACTTCGGGTCCAATCGCTCCCTTCGCGTTGGGTCGCGGGCCGGCGTATGAACGGGTCGCAGTTGGCGGTCGAGGCGCAGCGCCTGCGTCCCGGCCTGAAGGTCCTGCTGACCTCCGGCTACGTTGCCAACTTCGACGAGGGCCAGGTCATCTGCAAGGGTGAGCTCACCATCCTGAACAAGCCGTATCGGCGCGACGAGCTAGCCCGCTCGCTGCGTCACGTCCTGACCGGCGGGATGGGGTGATCCCCTTCCATCCGGCCAACGCAACGACCCCGTGCAAGGAAGTGGAAGCGGGCGTTCGTCACGCTGTCGTTCCAGTGGCGAGTTCGCGCCAGCCTTATACGGACCTCCATCTCGGCAATCCGAAGGCAGGCGGCACAAAAGCTCATCTTCTAAGTGCGAATTTAGCCCAAGCCTCACTCCGGAAAGGTGAAGACCAAGAGTGCATCGCCGGTGCCGAACCCGGACGCCTTGGTGAATGAGGAACCGCCCGCCGCGACAGCCACGTATTGTTTTCCATCAATGGAATAGGTCATCGCAGGACCGCTGATTTCGGCTCCGCATTGGAATCGCCAGAGGATTTCGCCCGTCCTTGCATCGTGAGCATCGGAATGGCCGTCCTCCTCACCGGAGAAGACGAGCCCCCCCGCCGTAGCCAGCGTGCCTCCCGAAAGACGGCTTGCGGCACGCACCGACCAGGCGATGCGATCGCCGTCCGCGAGGTCGACGGCTGTTAGGGTGCCGAAGGAGGGCTCGGCCTGAACTCCGCAGACTGTCCCAAATCATCTGACGACGGACAGCCGATGAAATCGCACGGTTCCATC
Source organism: Methylobacterium sp. Leaf94 (assembly GCF_001426045.1). Lineage (NCBI taxonomy): Bacteria > Pseudomonadati > Pseudomonadota > Alphaproteobacteria > Hyphomicrobiales > Methylobacteriaceae > Methylobacterium > Methylobacterium sp. Leaf94. The sequence goes on along the minus strand of NZ_LMRM01000025.1, from coordinate 30,740 downwards.
AGCGTCGAATTGCAACCTAATAGGTAGATCGCTATTTGTGAGAATGCGATCCGCCGCCGAGCGTTTCCATAGGACAGCAAGGGGGTAACGTGGCCACGAAGGACCTACGCCAGCTGCATCGGGACTACACGCACGCCCTTCTCCTTGCGGGGAGACAGTGGCGGCGTGTCGCCAACGCGGCGGCGGAGATGCATGGGATCTCGGATGCGACGGCGCTGCCGCTGGTGCTGATCGGGCGTATGGAAGCCGATCCGCGCCAGAATGCCTTGGCCGAGGCGGTGGGCATCGAGGGCCCGTCGCTGGTCCGCCTTCTCGACCAGTTGGAGAAGGTGGGCTTGGTCCTGCGCAAGGAAGATCCGCTCGACCGCCGTGCCAAGGTGCTCAGCCTCACGCCGGCCGGCCAGAAGGTCGTTACGAAGCTGGAGGCCGATCTCACACGGTTGCGGGAGACGGTGTTCGCCGATGTGAGCGCCGCCGACCTGGAAGCCAGCATGCGGGTGTTCACGGCCATCCAGAACCACGGGCGCAACCCTTTTGGCGTCGATGACCTGAGAACAGAGGCAGCCCCTGAGGAGGCGGCCGAATGACCGTTCCCGGCTGGCGCGACTGGGCCTTCTCGCTGAAGACCTTCGGGGCCGGCATGCTGGCCCTGTTCCTGGCGTTCTGGATCGACCTGCCGAACCCCTACTGGGCACTCGGCACCGTCTACATCACCAGTCAGGTGCTCGCCGGCGCGACCCGTTCGAAGGCCCTCTACCGAGTGCTCGGGACGTTGCTCGGGGCGGTCGTGTCGGTCGCCCTCGTACCGAACCTCGTCAATTCGCCGGAACTCCTGACCCTGGCCATCGCGCTCTGGGTCGCGGCGTGCCTGTACTTCTCCCTTCTCGACCGAACACCACGCAGCTACCTCATGATGCTCGGCGGCTACACGGCGGCTTTGATCGGATTCCCGGCCGTCGGCGATCCCGGGACGATGTTCGACACCGCCGTGGCGCGGGCCGAGGAGATTACCCTCGGCATCATCTGCGCTGGCCTCATGAACACGGTCGTGCTGCCGCAGTCCGTGGCGCCCGTCATCACCGGCCGGCTCGACCTGTGGCTGCGCGATGCGCGCGCCTGGGTCATCGGCGTCCTCGGGGGCGCCCGCACGGGGGCGGACACGCAAGCAACCCGGTTGAAGCTGGCCTCGGACGCGGTCGCGTTCGACGCCCTGGCCACGCCGCTGCGCTACGACATGACGGGCGCGGAGCGCTCGGCCGATTCCATGGCAACCCTGCGCCAGCACATGCTGATGTTCCTGCCCATCGCCTCCGCGATCTCGGACCGCATCGAAACGCTGGAACGCGCGCGGGCCCTGCCGCAGCGCCTGCGCACCCTCCTCGACGACATGGCCGCGTGGCTCGCCTCGGGCACGACGGAGCGCGCCGAGGCCGAACGGTTGAAGGCCGAAGCGGACGCCATCGAACCAGGGCTCGGCGCGGGGCCGTCCTGGGACGCCCTCGTTCTGGCGAGCCTCCTGGCCCGGCTGCGCGACTTCATCGACCTGCGCCAGGACGCCCGCATCCTGCAGCGGCATATCGCAAACGGTACCCCGGTCACCGAGGACCTCACGTTCCGCTACACCGCCGCGGCGCGGACTATCCGCCACCGCGACCACGGCATGGCGCTTCTCTCGGCCGTGGGCGTGTTCATCACCATCCTGGTCACCTGCGCGATCTGGATCGCGACCGGGTGGCCGCACGGCTCGGCCGCCCCGATGATGGCGGCGGTAGGCTGCAGCTTCTTCGCCGCCCAGGACGACCCCGCGCCGTTCATCGTCAGCTTCGCCAACTCGGCGATCTTGGGTGCCGTCGGGGCGGGGGCCTACCTGTTCGCGATCCTGCCCCTCGCGACCACGTTCGAGATGCTGGTCCTGGCTCTGGCCCCGGCTCTCCTGCTCTGCGGGGTCTTTATGGCCCAGCCTAAGACCGCGCCGCTGGCCATGGGCGCGGCGGTCAACGGCTCGGCCATGATCGCCATCCAAGGCAGCTACAGCGCCGACTTCGCCGCCTTCACCAACTCGTCCGTCGCGGTCATCCTCGGGATGTGGGTGGCGGCCATTTTCACGCGCCTCGTCCGCTCGGTCGGCGCCGGCTGGTCGGCGCGGCGCCTGCGAGCCGTCAACCGCGGCGCCCTCGCTCGGGCAGCCAAGCGCCAGGGGGCGCAGAACGGTCTCGAACTCGCTGCCTTGATGCTCGACCGGGTCGGCTTGATCGCGCCGCGGCTGGCCGCCCTGCCATCCGACGATGCAGAGTGGACCGCCGACCTCCTCGCCGAGGTCCGGGTCGGCATCAACGTGGTGGAACTGCGACGCGACCGCCGGCAACTCTCGAACACGGCGCGGGAGGCGGTCGAGCGGCTCCTCGCCGCCCTGTACCGTCACTTTGAGGGCAAGGCCGACGACCCATCGCCCGAGCTTCTCGATACCATCGACGCAGCGCTCGACGCGGTCTCCGCCGATGCCGGGTCCCCGGCGGGCCGCGCCGCGCTCATGGGCCTCGTCGGCATCCGACGCGGGGTGTTCCCCGATGCCCGGCCCTACCTCTCGACCCTGCCTTCGTACACGCAACCGGAGCGAGCGGCATGACGGGTGAACTCGACCTCTACGGCGTCTTCGTGCCAAGCCTCGCGGCCTGGATGCTGACAGCCTTCATAATCAGCCTCCCGCTGCGTTGGGGTCTCGCCTGGATCGGCTTCTACCACCTCGTCTGGCACCGCCCCCTGTTCGACCTCGCGCTGTACGTCGTGCTCCTAGGCGCCGTCGTCTCGTTGGCGGTGCCGCTCACCTCGTGAGCCGCATATCCGTCCAGCCGTCCCGCCCGTCTCGACCTGTCACTCCGGAATCACCCATGCCTCGATTCCTCGCTCCCTCATTCCGCCTCCTCGTCACGCTAGGGATGGTCGCCGCGGCCGTCGTGGTCGGCTTGGCGCTATGGGACTACTACATGGAGGCGCCTTGGACTCGGGACGGGCGCGTGCGCGCCGACGTGGTACAGGTGGCGCCGGACGTCTCCGGCCTCGTCACCGAGGTGCTCATCGCCGACAACCAAGTGGTGAAGCGGGGCGACGTGCTGTTCCGAATCGACCCCGACCGCTTCGCCCTGGCGCTTCGCCAGGCCGAGGCCATGGTCGAGGGGAAGAAGGCAACCGCCGCGCAGGCCGCAGCCGACTACGCCCGCTACCTGAAGCTGAGCGACGCCGCCGCGTCCCAACAGAGGGTCGAGGCCGCCCAGGCCGCCGACCTGGAAGCCAAGGCGGCCTATGGCCAAGCGACGGCGGATCGGGACTTGGCCAAGCTCAACCTCGAACGCTCCGCAGTGAAGGCCTCGGTCAACGGGCGCATCACCAACATGGGCCTGCGCCCCGGCACCTACGTCTCGACGGGGCGGGGGGTGATGGCGCTCATCGACAGCGATACCCTCCGGGTCGAGGGCTACTTCGAGGAGACGAAGCTGCCCCGCATCCATGTCGGCGACCGGGCGAGCATCCGTCTGATGGGCGAGGCGGGGACGCTCACCGGCCATGTGGAGAGCTTCGCGGGCGGCATCGAGGACCGCGAGCGCACGGCCGGCTCCAGCCTGCTCGCCAGCGTCAACCCGACTTTCGCCTGGGTCCGGCTCGCCCAGCGCATTCCGGTGCGGATCAAGCTCGATGCGGTCATCGACGAGGTTCGGCTTGTCTCAGGCCGGACGGCGACGGTCGCGGTCGAACCCAAGGACGAGACGGCCCGGTTCGACCTGTTCGGGTTCTGGCGCAGGCCTTCGGCTCCTTCACTTCTGGACGGCAACGAACGCTGACTGGAGAAAGGCTCCGGATCTCCAGGGGGCGACCCTGCTAGACGAGTTCTGGGACCTTCACGTCAAGGATCGTCAGTCGCTTCACCGTTCCCGTGCGGGTTTGCCAGTCCATCGATTGACCGAGGGTCAATCCAATCAGGGCCGCCCCGATGGGCGTCAGAACGGACACTCTCCCCTGCTCGATGTCCGCCTCGCCCGGGTAAACAAGTGTCACGGTTTGAACCTTGCCCGTCGTGTCGTCCCTGAACTCGACCCGGCCCCCCATCTGGACGAGGCCGGACACGCACGCCCTGTCGCCGATGATTTTTGCCCGGTCCACTTCATCGGCGAGGAAGGAGGCAACCTCGGGCACACGGTCGGCGGCGAACGAAGCCAGCCGCGCCAGCCGTTCATGGTCGTCCTTCGTCATCTTGATGTGCGGCTTCGTCATTTTTTGCGACATGATCGTATAGTCCTTGCTGGTATTCCAAGTTGGGGCGATCAGGCGGCGCTTGGTGGCAGATCGTCGTCTTCGCCAAGACGAGCGGCGTCAGACCGATTGTCACCAGGCCCAGACTGCGGCCTTGAGTAATTCCTTCGCGAGAACGGTATTACGGTGCGTACCAGCGGGACCACATTGTGCGCTGTTTGCGCCACCCTCTCCCCTTCGCAAACGTCCCGGGGGCCGGTTGCAAGGGTGGGTGTCGGGTCGGGCTTGGAAGTGTCCATGACTTCTACTCCCGCAAGGACATGCCTACCGCTGATCCGACAGCAGGTCACGACGCAGGTAAGCCAACAGGCTAGCCTTATAGACTGCTACCCGTCGGTGAAACACTCGATGATTTTGGTTGGTCCTGGCGTAGGCCAGCACGCAATCCCCGAGCGGTCAGTGCACGCAGGCACCTCCGGCTCGGGGCTACTCGCCCGCGATAAGTCTCCCTGCCCGAAGCAGGTCCCGATGGGGAGGCCAACAATTGCGCATTATCTTTTCATCCTCACGGATGTCGACCTGCTTGTCAATTGCCGACCGCCGCACCTTCCAGCGCAGGAATTCGGTGACACGGGATAGCGTTCATTGACACCCGTACGGCTTAGCCTATGCTGCGCGCCATCATGTCGAACCTTCTACAGAGCATTCGCCTCTTGGGGCGTGCGGGCAGCCTGCAAGCAGGCTCCTAAGCCCTGGTGCCTGGCCAGCCTTTCAAGGCGCGGCCCGTTCCAGGGTTAGATCTCCGACGCATCTTCGGTACTCGCGGGCGCTGATTCCAAGCAGGCTGCGCTTGAAGCCGCAAGACCTCTCTCCCACGAGCGGTCCTACGGTTCGATGCCGGGATGAGCGTGACCCAGCCGTTTCCATTATTTGCCGCTACTTCTCAAGGACGGTCCTCCAGAGGGATCGCATCCTTGTGCCTGGAATGTCGGGGCCTTTGGGCTTCGGATCCTCGCGTGGAAACGCGGGGCGGCCTCACGCCGTGTCCCACGCTTCCAAGACACGTCCATGATCTGATGAAGATGCACCGAATGGTCGATTGAAGTCGAACGACCACGCCGCTCATCCTTACCATTTTCGCTTTGCGCGGGGACGTCGAAGCGTTCGCAGGTGAAGCTTCGACGGTGCACATTTATGAAGGAACCAAAGCAATGACCGAACCTATATGGCCCGTCCACGGACGCATCACCGGCCCCATCGTTATGATCGGCTTCGGCTCCATCGGGCGCGGCACGCTCCCGCTGATCGAGCGTCACTTCGAGTATGACAAGGCCCGCTTCACGGTCATCGACCCCTCCGACGCGCACAAGTCCCTGGCCGATCAGCACGGCCTGCGCTTCGAGCAGGTCGCTCTTACCAAGGAGAACTATCGCGACGTGCTGACCCCTCTGCTCACCGAGGGCGGCGGCCAAGGGTACTGTGTGAATGTCTCCGTCGACACCTCGTCGCGGGCGATCATGGAGCTCTGCCGCGAGCTCGGCGCTTTCTACATCGACACCGTGGCCGAGCCCTGGCCGGGCTTCTACTTCGACAAGAACAAGAGCCAGGGTGACCGCACCAACTACGCTTTGCGCCAGGAGATCCTGGATGCCCGCGCCGCTTCCCCCGGCGGCACCACCGCCGTGTCGTGCTGCGGCGCCAATCCCGGCATGGTCTCGTGGTTCGTGAAGCAGGCGCTGCTCAACATCGCGCGCGACCTCGACCTGAAGACCCCTGAGCCGAAAGACCGCGCCGGCTGGGCCGCCCTCATGCGCGAGGTCGGCGTCAAGGGCGTCCACATCGCCGAACGCGATACGCAGCGCGCCAAGTCCGCCAAGCCCATGGGCGTGTTCGTCAACACCTGGTCGGTGGAAGGCTTCGTCTCCGAGGGCAACCAGCCGGCCGAGTTGGGCTGGGGCACCCATGAAACCTGGAAGCCGGGGAACGCCCGCGACCAGGAGAAGGGCTCGCGATGCGCGATCTACCTGCTCCAGCCCGGCGCCGACACCCGCGTGCGCTCCTGGACGCCGACCGCCCAGTCGCAGTTCGGCTTCCTCGTCACCCACAGCGAGGCCGTGTCGATCTCCGACTACTACACCGTGCTGGAAGGTGAGCGCGCCACCTACCGGCCGACCTGTCACTACGCCTACCACCCCGCCAATGACGCGGTGCTCTCGCTTAACGAGATGTTCGGCAGCGGCAAGGTGCAGGAGCGGCACCACATCCTCGACGAGACCGAGATCGTGGACGGCATCGACGAGCTCGGCGTGCTTCTCTACGGCCACGCCAGGAACGCCTACTGGTACGGCTCGCAGCTCTCCATCGAGGAGACCCGCCGCATCGCCCCATACCAGAACGCCACCGGCCTGCAGGTGACCTCGGCGGTACTCGCCGGCATGGTCTGGGCACTGGAGAACCCAGAGGCCGGCATCGTCGAGGCCGACGAGATGGACTTCCGCCGCTGCCTCGAAGTGCAGATGCCGTATCTTGGCCCCGTGATCAGCGTCTACACCGATTGGACCCCACTCGCTGGCCGCCCCGGCCTCTTCCCCGAGGACATCGACACCAGCGATCCCTGGCAGTTCCGCAACGTGCTCGTACGATAACGGAAGGGTACGAGATGACGGGCGTCGTTCACGTCGTGGGCGCGGGGCTGTCGGGGCTCTCCGCCGCCGTGCGTCTCGCGGATGCCGGGCGTACGGTGATCGTCCACGAGGCCGCCGGCCATGCCGGTGGCCGCTGCAGGTCCTATCACGACCCGCAACTCGGGATGACCATCGACAACGGCAACCACCTTGTCCTGTCGGGCAACGAGGCGACATCCGCCTTCCTGGATCGCATCGGCGGCCGCGGGGCGGTCGCCAAGGACGCGCTTGCCGAGTTTCCCTTCATTGACCTCGCCGCAGGCGAGCGCTGGACCTTGCGCCTCAACCAAGGGCGCGTGCCGTGGTGGATTCTCGATCCCGCCCGACGTGTTCCAGGCACCCAGGCCACCGATTACGCAGCGATCCTCCGCCTCCTATCGGCAAGACCGGGCGCGAAGGTCTCGGATGTCCTTTCTTGCGAAGGGGCACTCTACGAGCGGCTTTGGCGCCCCGTCCTCCTGGCAGCGTTGAACATCGACCCGAGGGATGCCGATGCGATCCTTGCCGCACAGGTCCTGCGCGAGACCTTCGGCGAGGGCGGAAATGCTTGCCGGCCAATCATTGCCCAGGCCGGTCTCTCGGAGGCTTTCGTCGAGCCGGCATTGCGCTGCTTGAAGGAGCACAGGGCCGTGGTCCGCTACAACCGCCGCCTGCACCGCCTCGCGTATGAAGGAGGCCACGTCGCCGGCCTAGTCTTCGGCGACGGCTCGATGCCGTTGCGGCTACGGGACCAGGTCATCCTCGCGCTTCCTCCCCAGGCCACGGCCGAGGCTGTCCCGGGGTTGAAGGTCCCGGCGGACCACCGTGGGATCACGAACGTCCATTTCGGCGCGAGCGCTCCAGCCGACCTGCCGCGGCTGACAGGTGTGGTGAACGGGCTGTCCGACTGGATCTTCGCCTACCCGGACCGGATTTCGGTGACGGTCAGCGGAACCGACCTGGACGGCATGAGCCGACAGGAACTTGCGCATCGGACCTGGACCGAGGTGTCCTACGTCACCGGCAGGTACATGACGGGCCTGTCGGACAAGCCTCCGCCTTGGCAGGTCGTCCGCGAGAAACGCGCGACCTTTGCGGCAACGCCGGAGGCGGCACGGCTACGCCCTCCGACGCGAACGGAATTTCGGAATCTTCTCATCGCCGGCGACTGGACGGACACGGGTCTGCCCGCCTGCATCGAGGGAGCCATTCGGTCGGGCGATAAAGCAGCTCGTAAAGCGATGGAAGTTATTGGCTAAGCGGTTGCTGTTTTTCGACCACGCCCTGAACAAAAACTTGATTAAACGGCAAGATCGATTATCTATCTAAGTGCCATGTTTATTCTCGATCATTTTCTAAATAAACGAGCCGGCCGCCTCGTCGCAGGCCGCTAAGCCCCGAAGCCGGAGAGCGGCGAACGCTCGACGCTCGGGGTGGATGACCATCCATACAGAACAGCCCGACAACCAATGATGGCTTCTCGGCTGCCGCCAAGGCGGCCTGATCTCGCGCGAGCGGGGAAGTGCGTGTCGGGTCGCCAATCCGCTCAAACTATTGTCGCAGTCCTCGCTCCCAGGAGAAGGTTTCATGCGTATTCTCGTAGCCACTGACTTCTCGCCCCGGTCCCAAAGGGCGGTGCGGCGTGCGGGCATCCTGGCCGCCCGGAGCGGTGGGACGGTCATGCTGATGCACGTCGTGGACGGTCCGGGCTCACGGGAAACCTCCCAGGACATCCGCGAGGCCCAGCGGATGACGGTCGAGCAGATCGCCGTGGTGCCGGAACTCTACCGTATCCGATGCGATCCGCTCGTCGTCCGGGGCCGTCCCTCCGACGAGATCCAGGATGCGGCGGTTGTTCACGATGTCGACCTGATCGTGGTCGGCTCCCCGCACCGGACGCGCACCCGCTATACGGGGCGTACCCTCCGGAACCTGATCCGAAACGCCCCATGCCCCATCCTTGTCGCAAGGCGCTCTAGCGCATCTCTCTACGCCAGGGTTTTGATCCCGGTCGACTTTTCGGACGCATCCTTGCGGGCACTCCAGAGTGCGGGGTCGCTCAAGCTCCTGGACCGTGCGCACGTCACAGTCCTGCATGCCTTCGAGGCACCGGGGAAGTCCAAGTTGTCCGGGTTCGGGGTCGGGCGCGACCAAATCGACAGCTACGTCGAGGGTTGCCGCTCCAGGTGCGCGGAGGATGTCGAGGCGCTTCTCGCGAGCGGCGGCCTTGTCGACCGGGATTGGTCGAGGCGGATTGAGGAGGGCTCCCCGCAAGAGGCAATCGCTCGTCTTGCCGAGAGGTTTCCCGCAGATTTGCTCGTGCTCGGCACGCATGCCCGCACTGGGTTCAGGAAGGCGCTGCTCGGAAGCGTCACCGAGGATATCCTCTCCACTGGAGGCGCGGACGTCCTGGTGGTCCCCCCGCATGCTTCCGGACGTTGTCGGCAGCCTCGGCCACCGATGCATGCCGGATGGTCCGAGATCGCGCAGGCCGCCCCCAGGCTCGTGCTTGGGTAGGGGGCGGCGGCCGGCGTATCTACGCCCACGAAGCCGCACCATGGCGGCGCATGGAGGAGTGGCGCGCTGGCCGCCGCCATGCATCCGGTCCCTTGATGACCGCGACGATGGACTTCTGCCAGGATGGATGAGGATGCCGGTGCGTTCTGCGGAAGCAGGGGCGCCGCTTTAGGATTGGTGGCGAGGGCAGTCGCCGTGACGCGACGGGAAGGGGCTCGATGAGGATCATCGCCGCACGGGCCTTGGCCATCACGATCATGCTGCTGGTGCTAGGTACGGCACGCTGGCTGGAGCAACTCGGCACGTCCTTCGTGGTCGAGGGGTGCCTCGTCGCTGCCATCGCAGCCACCGCGGTCGTGGCGCTCACGCGCTGGTGAGCTTGCAGATGGCAAGGGGCGGGCCTTCGGCAAGCTCACCAGGAGGGGCCATGGATGCGGAAGCCAAGGGCCGCCATCCTGCAGGACCCTCAAGGCATCACGGCGAAGAACAGGAACGAGGCGAAGATCACGAGGTGCACGATGCCCTGAAGCACGGTCGTGCGTCCGATGCCAAGGGTAATGACGGCGACGAGGAGGGTGAGGGCCAGAAGCACCTGATCCTTCGGTCCGAGCCCCAGGGTGAGCGGTTGGCCGGTGAGCACGGAGACCAAGGCGACCGCCGGAATCGTCAGGCCGATGGATGCCAATGCCGAACCAAGTGCGAGATTCATGCTGGTCTGGAGCCGGTTGGCGCGCGCCGCACGCACGGCCGCAAGTCCTTCGGGCATCAGGACGAGCATCGCGATGACGATGCCGGTCACCGCCTTGGGGATCCCGAGCCCGTCGATGCTCCACTCCAATGTGGGCGTAAGCACCTTGGCAAGCCCCACTACTCCCACGAGGCAGACGAGAAGCAGGCCAAAGCTCGACAGGGCCAATCCGCCCGACGGTGGCGCTGCATGCTCCTTCTCATCGCCTGTGCCACTCTCCGGCAAAAAATAGTCCCGGTGGCGTACGGTCTGTACGAAGACGAACGAGCCGTAGAGGACCAGGGAGGCCACCGCGGCGAACAGGAGCTGGGGCACCGTGAAAACCGGTCCGGCGGTGCTCACGAAGTTCGGCAGGACCAGGGTTAGGGTGACGAGGGCAGCTAGAACCGCGAGGGCTGCGAGCGCGCCATGAAGCCGGAAGCCCTGCACGCGGTGGCGGACACCGCCCGAGAGCAGGCAGAGGCCGACAAGTCCGTTACAGATGATCATCACGGCTGCGAAGACGGTGTCGCGCGCAAGCTCCGCCTTGCCGCTGCCGCCGCCGAGCATGACCGAGACGATGAGCGCGACCTCGATCACGGTGACCGCGAGCGCGAGCACGAGGGTGCCGAACGGTTCGCCAACTCGGTGAGCGACGACTTCCGCGTGGAAGACCGCGGCGAACACGGTCGCGACGAGAACGATGCCGGCTGCGCCGAGCAGGACGACGGGCGGCTCCGTCATGAAAGCCGCCCCGAGAAGCACCAGGGCCAGGACGGGCCAAGTCCAACTCCACCACGGCATCCCGGCTTGTGGCACATGCATGGTTCGTTACCTTCTTTACGTCTGAAATCGCCCGGCGCGCGGAGTGCGTGACTGGGACCATTGCGCGGCGTCTCCGCCGAACGCTACCGTGCCAGCAACCTATTCGGCGAAAAGGAGCGAGACCAATCCGGGTCGTTCGGGCAGGCGTGGAGCAGGGTGCGTTCGGCCCCCAACTCTTTGCCGAAGCGGCGGCAATCGTCGGCGGGGCACGGGACCCCACCCGGTGCCAGGGGAAGTCCGTTGGGCTCGTCATCCGCACGGTTCGCCGATTTAGACCGCCGGCATCCCTTGCAACTGACCAGTTGCCAAGTGGCTCGTTAAAGCATCGACCGCGTTGTCGTCCCGGAGGCTCGCTCTACAGCACAGTCATATGACCTGGAGGCCGCCGTTCTAGGAGGCGTAACATGACAGATCCGGCACCCAGCCTCGTAACCGACGTCCCGGATTCTATCCTTACCGGGGCACCCTACCGCATCGGTGCGGTGACCCTGGTCGCGCAAGGCCTCGGTGCACTCGCGCGGTTCTACCAGGACGTAATCGGACTTAAGGCGGTTTCACGGGAGCCTGGTACGGTGCGGCTTGGCGTGGGGGACACAGTTCTCCTCGTGCTTCGAGGCGAACCGGAAGCCCGCTTGTGGACGCCTCATGAGGCGGGGCTTTTCCATACTGCGTTCCTACTCCCGAGCCGTGCCGATCTCGGGGCGTGGCTCGAACATGCGGAGAGGCTCGGCATCGCGCTCACGGGCGGCGCCGACCACCTCGTCAGCGAGGCGGTCTACCTCTCGGACCCGGAAGGCAACGGCATCGAGATCTACGTCGACCGTCCCGCATCAGCGTGGCGGCATGCGCCGGACGGCTCAGTCGTGATGCGCAACGAACGCCTCGACCATGCCGGGCTCGTCCATGCCGCCGAGCGTCCTTGGTCCGGAATGCCGCCAGGTTCCTGCGTCGGCCACGTCCACCTCCAGGTCGGCGACCTCGAAGCCACCGAGCGCTTCTATGCCGGCCTGCTCGGCTTAGACGTCATGTGCCGCTATCCGGGCGCCTTGTTCCTTGGATCGGGCGGCTACCATCACCAGCTCGCCGGCAACATATGGAACAGCCGTGGCGCCCCAGTGCGCACCGAGGGGACGACAGGCCTCGCGGCGGTGACCCTGGTCGCCGACGGTGAGACATTGGCATCGACACGGAGCCGCTGCGGGAACGCCGGCGCGTTCTTCGTGGAGGACGGTGACACACTCGTCCTGCGTGATCCGTGGGGGACATGCCTTCGGCTCGTCCTAAGGCAATGACGCTGCTGCTCCGAACGTCCATAACGGGTGGTTTTCGGCCCGTCCGCTTCCGGTGGATGGATGCCATGAACAAGATATAGCCTTTGGGACCGTTCGTGACGTAACACAGTCCGCCCACCTCGCTTCGATAATTAATGAAACGGGCGAAGATTTGCGACCTAAAATCCCGCATCATCCTGCGTGGTCAGCGTTGCCAATTGCGCTGAGCGCTTCGCCCTTCCGAATTCCGTGACAAATTTCTTCGATCATTACCAGCGATAGCGTAGCGTCGCGAGGATCGTCTGTCTGTTTCCGTAGAAGCAGCCGGTCGCAGCGATGCATGTCGTGACGTAGGTTCTGTCGAACAGGTTCGTTGCGTTAAGCGCAAGGTCGACGCCCTTCAAGCTCGGATAGCGATACCCGAAATCATAACGCAGCGCTGCGTCGACGAGCGTGACCGCGGGTGTCCGATAGAGGTTGGCGTTGTCGCCGACCGAGACGCCGATGTAGCGCACGCCCCCGCCGAGGCCGAGGCCAGCCCAATCCCCCGTTCGGATCGTGTAGTCGAGCCAGGCTGACGCCTGATGGCGTGGAACGAAGGGCAATTCGTTACCGACGATGCTGACACCCGCCGCGTTGGGGTTGGCCTTCGTGAACCTGCTGTTCATGGCCGCGTAGGAGGCGATGAAGTCGAGGCTGTCCGTAAGGCTGGCCTTGGCCTCCAGTTCAAGCCCACGAACTCGTGCCTCACCAGCCTGGGTGTTGAACCGGAAGTCGAGGGCGTCCGGCGTCAGCACGTTCTGCTGCTTCAGGTCGAACACCGCACCGGTGAGTAGGAGGTTCGAACCGGCCGGCTGGACCTTGATGCCGCCCTCGATCTGGTCGCCGGTGGTCGGAGCGAAGGGCGAGCCGAGCCGGTTGGTGCCGGAGGTCGGCTGAAACGACGTCGCGTAGCTCACGTAAGGGGCGAGGCCCCCCTCGAAGAGGTAGCTGAGGCCGACACGGCCGGTGAAGGCGGCATCGTCCTGCTTCACTTGCGCCAGCGCGCCGGTCGAGGCGGTCCGGGTCCGCGTGATGGCATTGGCCCAATCCTGGCGTCCGCTCAGCGTGAGACTGAAGCCCCCGAAGCGGATCTCGTCCTGCGCGTACACACCGGTCTGATTGCGCCCTTGCGTGATCTGCGTCCCGAGGGGCGGACGCGTGACCGTGCCGGCATAAACCGGGGCGAAGATGTCGACCGAGGGGACGATCCGCAGGTTGGACTCGTCGTAGCGCGCATCCTCGCGCAGGTAATCGGCACCGAAAAGGAGCGTATGGGCGAAAGGTCCGGTGAGGAAACGCGCCTCCGCCTGGTTGTCGACGTTGAAGAGGTTCGACCGTTCCGGGAAGGCCCAGGCATAACGCGACAACGTCCGTCCATCGGCGGCGAGACCGATCGCCTGGACGCGTTGGGTGTCGGCTTCGACATGCGCGAAGCGAAGGTTCTGGCGCACGGTCCAGACGTCGTTAAAGCGGTGCTCGAACGCGTAGCCGATGAAGCTCTGGTCGAGCTTGAACCGGTCGTAGTTCGGTTCGCCGATGAAGCGGCGCGTGGGGATGCGCCCGCGCGGGTTCGTGTACAGGGTCCCGAGGGTCGGCAGGCCTTGCGGCGCGCCGCCGCCGGGCGAGTTGATGTGCAGGTACTGAGACAGGATCGTGAAGGACGTGTCGGCGTCCGGCCGGAACGTGACGCTCGGTGCGATGAAGACCCGGTCTTCCTCCAGGTAATCCAGCTGGGTTCCGGTGGTGCGCGCGAGCCCGGTAAGCCGGTAGAGGATCCGGCCGTCCGGATCGACGGGGCCGGACAGGTCGAAGGCGGCCTGGGCACGTCCGTAACTGCCGGTTTGAAGCTGGATCTCGTGCAGGGGCACCGCGGTCGGACGCTTGCTGACGAGGTTGAGCAGGCCGCCTGGCGAGTTCTGCCCGTAGAGTCCCGAGGAAGGGCCTTTCAGCAGTTCGACGCGCTCCAGGCCGTACGTCTCGATGAGCGGCTGCGAGTAGCCCCGCGCGCCGAACGGCAGGCGCAGACCGTCCAGGTAACGTCCGGGCACGAAGCCGCGGACGTAGAGCCAGTCGTAGCGCAGGTCAGTGCCGTACTGGGTGAGCACGCCCGGGGTGTAGAGTAAGGCCTGGCGAACGTTCTGCGCCTGACGATCCTCGATCTCCTTCCGGCCGACCACATTGATGGCCTGCGGCGTTTCGAGAATCGACGTACCGGTCTTCGTTGCTGTCGCGCTGCGTCTGGCGACGTAGCCGTTGACCGGTCCGAGGGCCGTGTCACCGGTCACCTCCAGGGCGTCGAGGGTGACGGCGCCGTCATGCTGGCCGGCGATTTCTGCCTGAGCGACTACACCGACGATGGTGGCCGACCGCTTGGCCGTGAAGTGCGGCACCAGGCCGGTGCCTGCAAGCAGTTGCCGCAAGGCTTCCATCCGGTCGTAGCGTCCGGAGAGTGGCTTCGAGCGCAGGCGGCGGCTGGCGTTGCTGTCGTAGATCAGCTGCACGCCGCTAATGGCGCCATAGGTTGCTAGAGCCTCGTCGAGGGGCTGCTCGGCAATCGCGAAGTTTAGGGTTTCGTACGCATCCGGGTTGGGTGACGTCACGCGGATGATCCGCGCCTCGAACATCGGTCCCGTAAGGTCCGCGGGGGCGATGGCTGCCGAAGTCTGCGTCGGTAGGGCCAGCACGAGTGCCGCGACCCCACTCAATCCCGTCACCATCCGATAGCCGTCCCCTGCCCGATTCCGCCTGTGTCCGCGCGCCATCATCGTGCCCCACGCCATACAGCGGCTTGTCACCGCTGACCGACGGGTCGTGATCGCCCGTCTGATTCCTCAGACGCGCGCCGGGTGGCGAGCCCGCAAAAAAACTTTTTGCCTTTTCGCTGTCCGACGCCATTGCGCGGCGCTCAGCGCAGGACGACGAGGCGGTCGCCGAACCTGACCTCCGATAGGGCGAGGGCGGTGCGGATGCTGCCGAGGGCCTCCTCCGGCCGCGCGAGGTGGAACACGCCCGTCACCCGCCGGGCGGCCGCAGCCGAACTGGCGACGACGATCCGGCCCGGCCGGTATCGGTTGAGATCGTCCACGACCTGCGCCAGGGGCGTGCCGCGGAAGACGAGCAGGCCCCGCCTCCACGCCGCCGTGGCGGCGACGTCGATGGCGTGGAGGCCGCGCGTATCCGGTCCGATCCCGACCTCCTGTCCGGCCACGAGGCGCGTCGCAGGAACGCCGGGTGCGGGAACGACGGTAACGCGGCCGGACAGGCAGGCCACGTCGGCATCCTGGCCGCCGACCCAGCCGGACAGGCCTCCGCGCGGCCTGCAGCGGACGACGACCTCAGCCGGCTCGCTCGGCTCGGTGACGAGGCGCGCCTCACCCACGACCACGGCGAGGGCAGTGCGGTTGGCCTGAACGGTGACGGCCACCGAGCCCGCATGTAGAACGATGTCCTGCCGCACGTCGTCGAGAACGGCGTCCAGCGCGGTCTCGGCATCCAGCTCGATGCGGATGCCGCCCGGCAGGGTCACCGTCCGGATCTGGCCGGTTCCCGTCCGGTAGGCGGCACGCAGGGTCGGCCACCGCAACACAAGCGTCGCGCCCGCGGCGGCTATGGAGGCAGATGCGACCCCGCCGGCGGCCACTCGGCCGAGCATGCGCCGCCGGGTCATCCCGCGCGGTGCCTCCCGGGCGACTGTCGGCCTGGACGTGCCCGCGAGGGCGTCGCCCGTCCGCTGCCAAAGTCCGGCGGCAGCCCGGAACGCGGCGTCGTGCTCAGGCACGGAGCGCCAGAGGGCGAGGGCCCGGGCGTCATCCTGCGTCGCCGTTCCGGAGGTCAGGTGAACGACCCAGGCATGCGCCTGCTGCCGGACGCCGCCATCGTCGCCGCTTGTCGGCCCGTGCTGATGGTTCGGCGCCTTCATACTTCTCCCGCCGGTCTGCGGACGCGTTTCGCGTCATCGCACGGAAAGCGCGCCCGGTAGTAAAACGTTTCGATGCGTCGCATCCCGCAATCAATCCGGGATTCGGCTTGATCGGAGACGGTCCGCACAATGGTCGAGCGCCATCCTGACCTCGGCTTCCACGGTCCGGAGCGATACGCCGAGGCGCGCTGCGATGTATGCGTGACTCACGCCCTCGATCCGGCTCAGGCGAAAGGCCTCGGCGCGCCGGGGCGGAAGTTCGCGTAGAGCGGCAGCGAGGTTTTGGAGGTCCAGGCGACCCTGCGCCTGCCGATCCGGCCCCGGCGCCTCGTCTGTGACCGCCAGCAAATCGTCGATCTCGACGGGCGAGAGAAGCCGAGACTGGCGCACCTGCGCGCGATTGTGATCCACGGCTAGGTTCGCCGCGACCTGAAACAGGAAGGCGCGCTCGTTGTGCAGTACGGTCCGTCCCTGCTCGGCCCGCGCAACTCGAATGAACGTTTCATGCATCAGATCGGACGCTTCGTGTCGGCCGACCTTTCGGCTCAGAAACCGCAGCAAAGCCTCGCAATGGCTGCGATAGAGAATCGCCAATCGGCTCGCAGGCCCATCATGGGCGGGATCGACGGCAGGCATTGACCTCTGCCTGTGCGAGAGGGCTGGGGTGGCTTGGTTATGCCGTGGCGTATAGCGACGGTGGTCCATGGAGCAAGAACATAAAAGTCACGCCCAAGAAACAAATCCCTAGCTTTTAATTGTTATATTTAGAACGAATGTTGTCTTCTTATATTTTCTACACGACGGGCGATGTAGCTCGATGCGGCAATGTGATCTTGTGCGCAAATGCGCCGATGGTCTTTATTACGGCTAGGTCTAAGATAGAACTGCAGGAGAACTAGGCACAGGGGCGGATGTCTGGTTGCGGCCGTGGTGATAAAGGTCGCATCCCACCCCTGGTCGCAGTTGCCAGACAGCCGACGAATGTCCGCTACCGAGAAACGCCGATGTTGATCTGAGCGACTGGCTTGGGTCGGTAGCCGAATGGCGGCTAGGGGTGGAATGCGGTCTGTCCGCTTGACGAGATGAAATCGAAAAAGCGGCCGTTCGTCTACATCTTGAACGCGACTATGCGCTCGGCCGTCTCGCTTCCCGAATTCGGCAGGGCTTTCACCGGTCGCATAGTCTCGCTCGCCAGGACTCATGCCCTCATCAAGGAGGATCAGGCTCCGGTCGTCTCGTTCCAGGGCCTGCTCAGGGCCGAGCTCGATCCGTATTAAAGAGAATGGACGCATCACGCGTCGGGGACCGGCCGTGAGACTCCCATCCGAACTCGCGGTGCCAGTCGGCATGGCCTTGCACGAGCTGACCACTAACGCCCTCCGGCACGGAGCCCTGGCGCATCCGGACGGTTGTGTCACGGTGAGCGGGACCGTCGATGATTCCGCGTGGAAGCCAGGCGGCTGGCCTGGGTCTGAAACGAGCACGACGGTCCGCCGCCGGCGCTGCCTACCCAGTGGGGTTCGGCATGCGGCTGATCAATAAAATCCTCGCCGCGCAAACGCGTGCGGACGTCGACGTCGCGGCGGACGCGGACGGGCTACGGATCAGCATTGGGATACCGCTCCGGAGCCCGTGAGGGTGTCCCTGGCGGGCGTAGGACAGGAAAGCTCGATTGTGGTTGCCTCAGACGCTGGAATCCTCATTGATCGGAACGATCCAGGCCGCTTGAGCCTAACCCTCCCATGGATCGCGCTAAAATGAGTGACGAGGAGGTCGAACGCCTTCGTGCACTCGACCGCTACCGATTGCTTGACACGCCGCGGGAACAGGACTTCGACGAGATCGCCGAGGCCGCAGCCGAACTGTGCGACGTACCCATCGGGGTGGTGAACCTGATCGGGGACGGGCGCCAGTTCTTCATGGCCGAGGTCGGCCTAGGCGTACGCGAAACCCCATTGGAGACATCGTTCTGCCGGCAGGCGATCCTGCAGGAAGACTTCCTGTACGTTCCCGATGCGACCCGCGATCCGCGCTTCGCGGGCAACCCGCTCGTCACCGGGGACCCTGGCCTGCGCTTCTACGCCGGTGCCCTTCTCAAAACCGCCGAAGGCCATCCCATCGGCACGGTCTGCGTCCTCGACACCAAGCCGCATGAACTGACGGAGCGCCAGCGCAAGGGCCTCGCCCGCCTCGCCCGCCAGACCATGGCACAGATGGAGCTGCGGCGGTCGTTGCATGCCCAGGAAGAAGAACGCCTCCTTCACGAGCGCATCCTCGACAGCGCGACGGACTATGCCATCGTGTCCACCGACATCGACGGCCGTGTGACCCGATGGAACACAGGTGCGGAGCGTACCCTCGGTTGGACGCAGGCAGAGATGCTGGGTGAGGCGGTAGACGCGTTCTTCACGCCCGAGGACCGCGCGAACGTACGGCCGGACGCAGAGATGGGGCTGGCCGCGAAGAATGGCAGCGCGCCCAACGAGCGCTGGCACATGCGCAAGGATGGCAGCCGGTTCTGGGCGTCGGGCGAGATGATGCCCCTGAGATCGGACGACGGGCGAACTGTCGGATTCCTCATGATCCTGCGGGACCGCACCGAGCAGCGTGAGACCGCCGCGGCGCTGCAGGCGAGCGAGCTTCGTTACCGCTCCCTCGTCGAGGTCAGCCCCCAGGTGGTCTGGTTCGGAGACGCCGACGGTAACGTCACCTACTGCAACGCTTATTGGTACAACTACACCGGCCTGCCCGCGGACGAGACAGGGGAGACGAGTTGGATGGGCGTGATCCATCCCGAACATCGTGAACCGACGCGCCGGGCTTGGCTGGCGGCGACGGGATCGGGGCAGCCTTACGAAGTGGAGTTCCTGCTGCGCGGCGCCGATGGACGGTATCGGTGGTTCCTGTCCCGGGCGCGGCCGGTCTGCGACGCCAACGGAGCCGTGCGCAGCTGGATCGGCACATCCCTCGATATCCACGAGCGCAAGGTGGCCGAAGAGCGGTTCCAGACCCTCACTGAGCTCGCGCCGACCGTCATCTGGTTTGGCGACCCCGACGGTAGCCTCAGCTATCTCAACGACCGCTGGTACGCCTACACGGGGCAGACGCCGGAGCAGGCGCTGCCATCCGGATGGGCCGACGTGATCCATCCTGACGACCTGCCCGGGCTGACGGAGGCCTGGGAGACAGCGCGCACGGGCGAGGTCGTCTATGACACCGAGGCACGCCTCCGTCGGGCGGACGGGACCTACCGCTGGTTCCTGATCCGGGCGGAGCCCATACGGGACGGCGCCGGAGTGATTGTGGGCTGGCTCGGGAATACCAGCGACATTCATGACCGCCGACAAGTCGAGGAAGTCCTTCGCGAGACACGCGAGCAGTTGCGCCTCGCGGTCGAGGCGACGGGTACGGGTATCTTCGACTTCGACCTCGTGTCGAACGTGCTGAAGTGGGACGTGCGCACGCGCTCCTTCTTCGGCCTGGGGCCCGATGCCCACGTCGACCTCGACGTCTACCTCGCCCGCCTGCACCCGGACGACCGCGAGAGGGCGGACGCGGCGGTCACCGCCGCCATCGATCCGGAGGGCGACGGCGTCTACGACATCATCTACCGCACCATCGCTCCGGAGGACGGGATCGAGCGCTGGGTCTCCGCCAAGGGGCAGACCCTGTTCGAGGACGGGCGACCGCTTCGCCTCATCGGAACGGCGCGCGATATCACCGAGGCCCGGCAGGCCGAGCAGACCCTGCGCGAGACGGAGGAGCGCTACCGACTGGCCTCCCGCGCCACCAACGACGCGATCTGGGACTGGAACCTCGCCACCAACGAGGTCCTTTGGAACGACGCGCTCCAAGCGGCCTACGGCCATTCGCCGGAGGCCGTGGAACCGACCGGCGACTGGTGGATCGGGCACATCCATCCCGAGGACCGCGGACGCATCGACGCATCGATCCATACGATCATCGACAGCACCGGAACGGCCTGGACCGACGAGTACCGCTTCCTTCGCGCGGATGGCTCCTACGCCTACGTCCTCGACCGGGGCTACGTCATCCGTAACGGAGCCGGGCAAGCGGTTCGGATGATCGGCGCCATGCTCGACATCTCGGAGCGTAGGAAGGCCGAGGAGCACCAGCGCCTGCTCACGGGTGAGTTGCAGCACCGGGTGAAGAACACGCTTGCCCTGGTACAGGCCATCGCTAGCCAGACCCTGCGCGGATCGACCGACGTCAACGAGATGCGGGAAGCGTTCGCCGCCCGGCTGATCTCGCTCGGCCGTGCGCACGACATCCTAACCGCGGCCAGCTGGACGGCAGCCCCCATCACGGAGGTGGTGGACGGGGCGCTCGGCGTGCATGTCGGGGCGGCGGGCGGACGCCTCCGTACGAGCGGACCCAACGTCCTCCTGGCAGCCAAGGCCGCCCTGTCGCTTGCCTTGTCCCTGCACGAGCTTGCGACGAACGCGGCCAAGTACGGGGCGCTTTCCAACGATACGGGCGTCGTCGACCTGCGCTGGCACGTGGTGCACGAGAGCGACGCCCCGCGCTTCTGCCTGACCTGGTCCGAGCAAGGGGGCCCGCCCATCCTCACCCAGCCATCCCGGAAAGGTTTCGGCTCGCGTCTGATCGAGCGGAGCTTCGCGGCTGAGGTCGGCGGGGAGGTCAAGCTCACCTACGCGCCAACAGGCCTCGTCTGCCGATTGGAGGGCCCCCTGGCTTCGATGCAGGAGATCCTCGATGTCGCCGCAGCCTAACGTGCGGATCCCCATAGACATAGCATTCATGGCCCTCGCCGGAGGCGTAGGCCACCCCATGTCTCGGGGCGCTGAGCCTCGATGCACGTCCCGCGAAGCCAGGGCGCTGGGTTAATCCATCCATGTCGCTGACCAAACGCATCATAGGGCTTGTCGCGCTCGCGCTCATGCCCGCTCTCGCCATCCAGGGCTACAACGAGTACGCGCTTCGCTCCGCGCGGGGCGAGGCCGTGCGTGGCGAGGCGATGCGCGCCGCCCGCAGCGTCGCCGCCGACCTGGGGCAGTTCGGGCGCGGCACCCGGCAGGTCCTTGGCATCCTCGCCGAGGTGCCGGAGATCCAGGGTAAGGACCCGGAGAGCTGCACGGCCTACCTCAGAACCTTGCTCGGCAAGGTGCCGGGCGCATTCTTCTTCGGGGTGGCGGACACGGACGGCAGCATCGTCTGCAACACCCTCGGAACGGCGCGTGGCGCGTACAACCTGGCCGACCGCGGCTACTTCCAGGACGCGATGCGGACGGGTGGGTTCACCGTCGGAGGGTTCGTGACCGGGCGAATCACCAAGCGGCCAACCTGGCAGTTCGCCCAGGCCATACCAGGACCCGATGGTCGACCGGTCGGAGTCGTAGTAGCGAGCATTGATCTGGATCACCTCGCCGGACACCAAGCACGGGCCGGGCTCCCTCCGGACGCCACCCTGACCGTCGCCGACCGGAACGGCTCCATCCTGCTCCGGTTGCCCGATCACGCCGAGTGGGTCGGCAAACCGCTTCCGCCAGCGTTTTGGTCGGCGGTCTCCGGGAACCGGGGCAAAGTCATGGACCTACCTGGCCTGCGTGGGAACATGCGGATCACGGGCATCGCCGCCGAGACGCCGGACGACCTCGATGCCGTCACAGTCGCCGTCGGTCTCTCGCCCGCGGCGGCCTTCGCGGACATCGACGCGGCCACGCAGCGAGGCGTGATCCTTATCATCCTGAGTGCCCTCGGGGCCCTCGTCGCGGCGTTCCTTGCCGGGCGCGCCTTCATACGTCGTCCCGTGCAGCGCCTGCTGCGGGCTGCCTCCGCTTGGCGGCTCGGCGATCTCGGCGCGCGGTCCGGGCTCTCGGGACCCTCGGAGTTCGGCCGGCTCGGCGAGGCCTTCGACGCCATGGCGATCTCGCTGCAGAAGCATGAAGGCGAGCTACGTTCCGAGATCTCGCGGAGCCACATCCTGCAGGAGCGTCAGACTATGATGCTGCACGAGCTCAACCACCGGGTCCGCAACACGCTCACCACCGTGCAGTCTCTGGCACGCCAGTCGCGCCGGACCGACGAGACCGGCGAGCGGCTGGAGGGACGCATCATATCCCTCTCGAAGACCCACGACCTGCTCTCGCGCGATGACTGGGCCGGGGCGTCGCTGCGGACGGTACTGGAGAACGAGCTCGCCCTTTTTCGCGATGGCGGCGAGGACCGGTTCCGTATCGACGGTTCCGACATCGTCTTGCCGCCGCGCTACGTTCTGGCTCTCGGCATGACGCTGCACGAACTCACCACTAACGCCGCCAAGTACGGGGCCCTCTCCGATGAGGCGGGGCGCGTGGACATCACGTGGCGCGTGGCGACAACGGAGGGCGGCGCCCGCAGGCTCGCGATGGAATGGCGCGAGAGCGGCGGGCCGGCCGTCGCGGTGCCGCGCCGCAAGGGGTTCGGCACGCGCCTGATCAACGGTGGCATCAGCCACGAGCTCGGCGGAACGGTGCACCTCGACTTCGACGCCGCTGGGCTAAGCTGCGTCATGAACGTGCCGCTTGACGAGCAGGACCGCTTTACCTCGTTCCGGAAGGGTTCGGGTCAATCCCTCTCTGCAGCCTGATCGGCTACGTGCGCGTGACGCACCGTTCGTACGCAGCAAACCAATCAGGTTGCCGGTAAATAGGCCAAGACCGGCCTTTTTTCGGATTCAGGCCCACTCCGCATGTCTACCGGCTGTCCGGACAGGCCATTTCAGGAAGCGAGATAAGCCTTGTTCATCGTGAGGGTGGCGACGACGCCGGCCGTATTCCATTCCCGGTGGATCGAGCCATCTAGTTGCCGGGTCATGGCACGTTCCAGGAGCTTGCTTCCGTATCCCCCGGGCCCGGAAGGTTCGGCCACCGCGGGCCCACCCCTTTCCGTCCACGCGATAACAACCACGTACTCCTGCGAGGAGCAGGACACGTCGAGGGTGCCGGTCGGCACCGAGAGCGCACCGTACTTAAGGGAGTTGGTAGCTAGTTCGTGCACGACGAGCGCCAAAGTCGTCGCCGCTGCCTCGCCGACGCCCATCCGCGGCACGGACACCCGGATACGGCCGCTGAAGGCACCCATGTCGTCGTAGGGCGCCAGAAGGATCGCGATCAGGTCGCCGAGGAGTGCGGCCTTGCCCTCGCTTCCGGGCAGCGGCCGGACAAGGTCGTGGGCCCGGTCCAGGGCGGTCAGGCGTTGCGTGAGCTCGCGGGCCATGTCGACGGAGGTCGTCGTCGAACGCGAAGTGATGGCGGTCAGGCCGCTTGCGATGGCGAGCAGGTTCTTGACCCGGTGGCTCATCTCGCCGGCGAGAAGCTCATGGCCCTCCTCGGCCTGCTTGCGGCCGGTCACGTCGAGGAAGACGCCGAACATGGTCCGGCCGACGATATTGTGGTCGTTGCCCTGGCCCCGTGCCGAGACCCAGCGCACGTCCTTGCCTTGCATGATGCGGAAGTCGATCTCGTAGGTGCCCATTAGAGCCCGCGTCGCCGAGAAGGCCGCGCGCACCCGGTTGCGGTCCGCTGGGTGGATGAAACCGGACAAGTCTTCAAAGGTCACCGTCCGGTCGAGGGGTGCCCCCCAGAGGCCGTAGCCGCGCGCATCCATCGTGAAGGAGTCGTCGTCAACGTTCCAGGACCATAGCGCCACTCCCGCCGCGTCAACGGCGAGCCGCAAGTGATCCGCCGTCCACGCGGCCGGGCTCGGGGTTTCAGTTGTCACGGGATTCATCCTGCAGGCAGGTTCATAAGATCGCCGAGCCAAGCCGTGTCAATGAGCGCATCGCGGCTGTCCGAAGGCCATTACGCGAGGACCGATACCGCTTGGTCGGGACGCGCCGACGTGGGATGACATAACAATGCGCACTCCCTCGTTGCCCAACCACAGCGTGGCCGTCTCGGCCTGCCGGAGCGAGAAGGGCCGCTTCCGATGGTCGGTCACGACGGCGGGCTATCACCCGTACCAGTCCCAGGGTTCCTACCCCTCCGCCTCCGCCGCCCTCGCGGCCGGAATCGCTCAAGCTCACGCCCTGGCGGAGTGGCAGCCGATCAGGGCACGGATCAACGACGGGAGTTGGATGTGACCGTGTCCGTCGAGCCGGCGGCCGAGTCGGCGGGGCAATCCGCGATAAGCTTAGGCGAATATCCAATCGTGGCGCATACTCGAATCCTCACAGGATGCCCCATGCCCATCATCAAAATTCGACGTATGCCGCGTTCATCGGCTGCGCGAGCGGCCATCGTCGGAGCAACTCGCGCGTTGGAAACAGCCTTCCCGGTCATAATGGACGAGGCCGTGCTGAACAGGCTCGGCAAGGCCGTGACGGCCCTCTTCGAAGCCGAGGCGGTTCTTGCGTTACGAGGCGTGCCCGAGGCGGCCTGAAAGCCTGCCGGAACATTATGCCGAGGACGTAACGGCCACTTCCGACGTCAGGGCACGGGTGGTAGCGTCGTCGTCGGCTCCCTGCCGTCCATCCGGTCGGCGTAAGGGGGAACGTCCACGAGCGTTCCGATCAGGCGCAGAAGCGCCTGCTGCTCGGGCTTGCCCGTTCCGTCGCTGAGGAAGGCCCCAAGCTCGACGTGGCGGAGCCGTCCGCCGGATGGGCCGTTGGGTTGGTGGATGACGAACGCCCGACCATTTGTCGGCTCCCGCCCGAGGTGCCAGGAGTCTCCGTTGGGGCTTTGGTAGAGTTCCCGTCTATCCGACATCAGGCCCGCCCTTTCGATTGTGCTCGATCATACGTGAAACGGAGGGAGAGTGCGAGAACCGGTCCGAAGCGGACAAGAATCTAACAAGATGGGCGAATAATCCGCCCGACGGTTTTACACATGCGACGAACGCTTCGTGCTAGAAGAATTTGTCGACATTGGTCGGCGGGGGTCGATCAATGCCCATAAGAACACCGATTTCAGGTATTCGGCGGCCGGAATGCCTTGCGGAGTTGAACGCCTGCATCGTCGATGCGGAGACCTCAACGTCTGCGCAGGCCGTCACCACCATGATCCTCGCTGCGACAGGTTTCGACACTTCCGATGCCTTGCAAGGGCTGTGGGCCGACATGGACGCGCTGGCAATGTTGCGGGACGTCCGGCGCAGCTTCCTGGCGTAATCCACTGATACTCAAGGGCAGGTAACAAGCGACGCGACTTCGTCACCATCCCATCGGACATGAAAGCCGGCCTCACCGGTCGCTTCCGTCACGACGGCCTTCCAATCCGACCTGGGGCGGTCGGCGGCACGGGCATGGACGAGTTCGCAGATCCGCGAGACGCTGCCGACCGAGGTCGCACCGCGGGCAGTCCAATGGCGGTTCAGGCTGGCGAAGGCGACGTCGTACAACGCCGCCTGTTCGGCGGCGGCAAGGTCCAGTCGCATGTCCTCGAATTCGGCGGGTCCCAGCATCACCTTGCGCTCCCATGTCGATGGTGGGCCGATCCGGGCCGATCCCGGACCGGCCCATTATGCGGTGCCTACGGCAGGGCGCCTATCATGCCCTTGGCCTCGCTCATGGTGTTCTCGCAGGCGCGCTTGTCGCCGCGCCGGTCCTTGTCCGCCGCGCGAATGATCAAAGTCCTGGCTGACGCCACGTGATCGGCCGTCAAAACCATGTCGAGGTCGCTCGGCGCGCCCGTGCGAACGCCTTCGACGCCACGGGGTGATCCCGTCCGGACGCTATGGCCGTCCTGCAGACCAGTGACCTGGACGGCTCCGGCGCTGTCGAGACGGCGCTCGATGGTCCCGATCTGCTCGGCGCAGGACGATGCTAGCGCCGGAAGCGGCGAGAGCACGAGGGTGAGGGTCGCGAGGATCGGGGCGAGACGCATCGTGGAGCCTTCCGAGGATGGCAGCAACGAGGTTCCCCCCCGGCGGACGGATCTCCTCGTGCCGTCCCTCACGCGGCGATGCGAGGGTAGCAGTGATACAACGACCGAGACCGCAAAATGTTGCATCGCAACATCGCGGGCGGAGCTGATCTGTTTTCGTATCGGCCAAGACCAAGTGTCAGGTTTTGACCAATGAGCCGACCGCCCTCTGCGGATGAGACTGACTAATTGCCCAGGCCACGAAGGGGGGCGAATGCCATGGGACTAAACCGCTAAGCCGGCGTTGTCGTCCGAATGCATTTTCCAAGATACCTTTGAGCCCACGACGCGGGCTTTGGTTGCCACCAACCGGATGCCGCCTGATGACAGAACTTGCCGCGACGCATGCCCCCAGGGGTCGCGACATCCTATCGACGGGTATCGCCGGCCTTGACGAGATCCTCGACGGCGGCCTGACGCGCGGACGCCTCTACCTGCTCGAGGGGACGCCTGGGACCGGCAAGACGACGGTCGGCCTTCAGTTCCTTCTCGACGGCGTCGCGCGGGGGGAGAAGGGCCTTTACGTCACCCTGTCGGAGAGTGCCGACGAGCTTGCGTTCGCAGCTGGGACGCACGGGTGGTCCCTCGATGGGATCGAGGTCTATGAGCTCGTCAACGAGCTTGGTCTCGATCCCGACAGCGAGCAATCCGTGCTGCATCCTTCCGAGGTCGAGCTCGGTGAGACCGTACGGGAGGTGATCGACCGGGTCGACAGCCTCAAGCCGCAGCGGGTGGTATTCGACAGCCTGTCCGAGCTTCGGCTTCTCGCCCAGAATCCGCTTCGCTACCGCCGCCAGATCCTGGCACTGAAGCAGATGTTCGCCTCCAGGCAATGCACCGTCTTCCTGCTGGACGACGGCACCGCCGACGTCCAGCTCCACAGCATCGCCCATGGGGTGATCATGCTGGAACAGGTCCGGCGCGGCTTCGGGGCGTCCCGTAGGCGCCTCGACGTCCTCAAGATGCGCGGCGTCAAGTTCCACGGCGGACTTCACGACTTCGTCCTGGATACGGGCGGCGTCGAGGTATTCCCCAGCCTCGTCGCGGACGACCACGCCGCGGAGTTCGACATGACCCCGGCCTCGACCGGCTCGGAGGAACTCGACCTCCTACTAGGTGGAGGGCTGGCGCCTGCGACCAACACCCTGCTGCTCGGTCCCTCGGGTGTCGGCAAGACCACCACGGCGGTCCGCTGCATGCTTGAGGCTTTGGACCGGGGGCAGAAGGCTACCTACTTCCTGTTCGACGAGGGCCGCCAGACCATGCTGACGCGCGCCAGGGCGCTGGGCATGGATCTTGACGTTCATCTCTCCAGCGGCAGCCTCGTCATCGACGAGATCGAGCCGGCCGAGTTCTCGCCTGGCGAGTTCGCCTGTAGGGTGCGCAACACCGTGGCGACACGGGGCGCGAGCTTCATCGTGTTCGACAGCCTGAACGCGTACATCCACGCCATGCCAGGCGAGGAGTACCTCATCCTGCAGATGCACGAGCTCCTGAACTACCTGAACCAGAAGGGCGCCACGACCCTCCTTGTCCTCGGCCAGCACGGCGTGATCGGCGACGTCCGGTCCGACATCGACCTGAGCTACCTCAGCGACGGCATCCTGCTTTTCCGGTACTTCGAGGCCAACGGTGCGGTCCGGACCGCCCTGTCGGTGGTGAAGAGCCGGGTCAATTCCCACGAGCGCACCATCCGGGAACTCAAGCTCTCCCCCATCGGCCTCCAGGTCGGCACTGCCCTCTCGGACTTCCAAGGCATTCTATCCGGATTGCCGACCTACGACGGCAAGGTCGCTCTGATCCCGGGCGCCGCAGAGCCGACGTCGGCGGTATGACGTCTGCACCCGTTCCCGATGTGGAAGGCGTCCTGATCCTCGCCCCGCGAGGACGCGACGCAGTCGTCATGGCGCAACTTCTCGGCAAGTCCGGCGTCGCCGTCACCGTCTGCGCCGACAGCGCCGAGTGGCTTGATGGCCTCTGCTCGTCCGCCGCCACATCCATCGTGACCGAGGAGGCGCTCCTCGACGTCGATGCGGCATCCCTGGACGCCTGGGTAGCGTCCCAGCCGCCTTGGTCGGACTTCCCCTTCATCATGCTGGCGACGCGGCAGGCTGGGCGGCGCACGGCCAAGGCCGCCGCGGTGATCGAACGCCTCGGTAACGTCGTCCTACTGGAACGCCCGATCAACGCCGAGACGCTCCTCAGTGCGGTCTCCTCAGCTCTCCGTGTCCGAAGGCGCCAGTATCAGGCCCGGCAGCACCTTCGGGAACGCGAGGACGCCCAGGGCCGCCTACGCATCGCGAACGAGACCTTGGAGCGTCGTGTCGAGGAACGCACGCGCGAGGTCGAGGCGGCGCGCGAGACCCTGGCCTTCGCGCTCGATTCCGCCGGCATGGGGTCGTGGGATCTCGACCTCGTCAACGACATCACCCGCCGCTCCAGTCGGTACGACGCGATCTTCGGCTACGACACGCCTGTCTCGTCGTGGGGCAGGGCCACCTTCCTGGCCCACGCCGTGCAGGAGGATCGACCCATGGTCGAGGCCGCCTTCGCGAAGGCAGTCGAGACTGGGACTTTAGACCTGGAATGCCGGATGTCACGGACCGACGGCGCGATCCGCTGGATCGCGGCTAAGGGTAAAACCGAGTACGGCGGCGACGGAAGGCCCGTCCGCATGGCGGGCATCGTCGTCGACAGGACCGACCAGCGGAATACCGAGGAGGCGTTGCGGCAGGCCCAGAAGATGGAGGCCATCGGGCAGCTGACAGGCGGCGTGGCGCACGATTTCAACAACCTACTTACGGTCATTGTGGGCGGCCTCGACATGATGCTGCGCAAGCCGGAGAACACGGAGCGCGTCGTCCGTTTGGCGGAGGCGGCGATGAGCGCGGCGCGGCGCGGCGAACAACTCACCCAGCAGCTTCTGGCTTTTTCCCGCAGGCAGATGTTGCGGCCCCAGACCATCAACCCCAACCGCCTTCTCTCCGAGTTCAAGCCACTAGCCGAACGGGCGGCTGGCGGCGCCGTAGAGCTCCTGCTTGAACTCGACCCCACCATCGACCCGATCCGGATCGACCCGGCCCAGTTCGAGGCGGCGGTGCTCAACCTCGTCGTCAATGCCCGCGACGCGATGGAGGGGGGCGGCTCGCGGATCGTCGTGCGGAGCAGGAACGTGCATCTCGACACCGCGGCGGTGGCCGACAGGGGCGTCCCGCCGGGAGCCTATGTCGAGGTATCGGTGACAGACCAGGGCAGCGGGATCTCCCCGGAGACCATGGCTCGGGTGTTTGAGCCATTCTTCACCACCAAGGAAATCGGCAAGGGAACAGGCCTTGGCCTGTCGCAGGTGTACGGCTTCACCCGTAGTGCCGGCGGTTTCGTCGGCATCGACACGGAACTCGGTGCCGGCACCACCTTCCACCTCTTGTTCCCCCGCTCCGCGGAACCGGCTAGCGAGGAGGCAGGCTCCGGCAGTGGCAACCTTCCGCTACGACGGGCGACGGAAGGCGATACTGTGCTCCTGGTCGAGGACGACGAACAGGTACTGGGCATGGCCGTCGAGAGCCTGGAGGAGCTCCACTACCGCGTGGTCGTGGCTCGCAACGCCGCAGAGGCCCTCGTCCATCTCCAGGGCGTCGCCCGGATCGACATCCTGTTTTCTGACGTGATGATGCCGGGGGGCATGAACGGTTCGCAGCTTGCCGTAGAGGCCCAGCGCCTCCGACCCGGCCTCAGGGTCCTCCTAACCTCCGGGTACGTCGCCAACCTCGAAGAGGGCCAGGTGATCGGGCGTGGTGATCTCCCGGTTCTCAACAAGCCTTACCGGCGGGATGAGCTCGCTCATTCGCTCCGTGTCGTCCTCGGTGGAAAGCGAACCTAGGCGAAGGTGACGGAATCGCGGGTCTTCCTCACGCCCAGCCATGCCCATACCTCGGTCTGGCAAAGCCTCAAATGCCTCATGGCGCGATCCGGTTTGTATGGGTAAGCATATCGCGAACCTTTTACCGGACAACAGTGCGGGAACGAAGTTGGTGTGACGGCGCCCCGCTCGACAGCTTGCGGGGGAAGGGTCGCCGCGCGGGGGCAGGCTGGGAAAACGTGGCTGACGGAACGCGGGATACCGAGGACGCGGACCGCGCGCCGACGGGCTGCGCCGTCCTGTCCGGCAATACTGCGATGGGTGCGTTGTTCCGGGCCCACGAATAGTCCGCATCCCCGTTCGGGCCTTCTGAGACTTGCCCCCCCTGCCTGCGGGCCACCGGGAACCTGATGCTCAGCTCGCCTCTCACGATGCTCGTGGCCTCAGGCTCCAATCTGGGTTTTCGTCCAGGGTGCCGGGCCTGTTGGAAATGACCGCTTTTGGGTAACGCCCCAGACTTCTGGCTACGGCGTGGTTGGGGCGGGAACAGCTAGTCCGCTGTACAGCCAGTCCAGTGAATGATTCTCAGCCCGCTTCCGAGAGGCGGCCTCTCGATCCCTGTCGCAGTGATCAGCGCTTCGTCGGCTTTTGTACAGAGCGATAGGCGCTTCTTAACCCGCTCGATCCCATTGTCCGACGTCAGCACCTGTGAGACAGATTGAGGGTCTTCACGAACGGAGGATGGCTGGTTCATCGTAGCCCCTGAGGAGCGAAGATGAAGCAGACAT
>NZ_LMRM01000024.1:0-34960 GCF_001426045.1 Methylobacterium sp. Leaf94 | reverse complement strand
ACGATCGCGTGGATGCGGGCGACGAGCTCGTCCTTGTGGAAGGGCTTGGTGAGGTAGTCGTCGGCGCCGAAGCCGAGGCCCTTCACCTTGTCCTCGATGCCGGCCATGCCGGACAGGATCAGGATGGGCGTCTTGATCTTCGAGGCGCGCAAGGACCTCAGTACCTCGTAGCCTGAGATGTCGGGCAGGGTCAGGTCGAGCAGGATGATGTCGTAGTCGTAGAGCTTGCCGAGATCGATCCCCTCTTCACCGAGATCGGTGGTGTAGGTGTTGAAGCTCTCGGACTTGAGCATGAGCTCGATGCTCTGCGCAACAGAAGCGTCGTCCTCGATCAGCAGAACGCGCATGGGCCAGGATCCTCCAAAGGTTGAGGCATCCTGAACGCGCATCGGCAACAAACGGTTAAGGTTGCGGCGCGGCTGGATTAAGCGACGGCCACGGACGCTGGGACGAGGTGCGCGTACATCCGGCGTCACCTTATCCCGGCATCGTGGCCGCATCCGATCTGGCCCGAGAGCCATCATCGGTATGAACTTCAGATGGGATCGTTATGGTTAATTTCCAATGAAGCTGCCCCGCCGCCCGATCTGCTCACGGGCCGGCGGGGAGGATCGTCCATCTCACACGCGAGCCGGTACGCAACGTGGCTCGAGGTCAGGATGCAGGCCTTCGGTTACCTAAACGATCAAACCTGGTCGTCGTCGCGCGTGTCGATGCGGGAATATGACGTCGAGCATGAGCCTCTGGCTTGCGCCGCGCGCGCCATGGCGATCCGATCCTGCATCAGGGTCGCTTGTGCGGAGCATCTTAAAAGTAGGCGCCCGCCCGCCTGATGGCCGGGCCCCTGGATCGGGTCGCGAGCAGCGCTTCGAGAGCAGCGAGTAGGCCCTGATCCCAAGCCGGGGCCAGGTCGTTGAGGAGCTGCTCCCACTCCACGTCGTCGACGTCAGGGCCGCGGATTAGATCTGCGACGTGGTCGACAGGATTGTAAACGATGTCCTCGATGCGGCCATCGCGCACGGCCCTCATGCCCTCCGAAAATGACATCGCGATCACATCTTCGGACGCCTGTCGGCCCATTTTTATGAGGCGCGCCGTTTCGGCGACGATTGCGGCGCGCTCGCGCTCGGCCTGCTCACGCTCCAGGATCGCCTGATCTCGCGCATCGTGACAGATCCGTAGGGCGAGATACTCTCCCCGGGGGAGGCGCGCCCGACCGGTCACCAGGCGTGCGTGCCCGGACGGGTGCCCGACCTGCTCGTGGTACGCATCCTGGAATTGCCGCATTGCGGGGGCGTAGGCGCGTCGGCCAGCGGCCACGGCCTCCTTCTTGGGCATACCCTGACGTAGGCATTCCTGCTCTGCGGCCTCCCGGGCGGCGTAGCCGGGGTGAAGCGCGGGTGCCAACATCGCAGTGTCTGTCGGAATAAGGACGGCGTGGAGGTGCGGAAATGTCTCGTCATGGTGAGCTACGATGGAGCAGATTGCGTTGTGTGCCCTGGCAAGATCCAGAAAGAACTTGGCTGCTCGGGCGCGCCACGCCCTGTATTTGCGGCGTTCTGCGAGGGACGCGCATGTTTCAGGCATCGCGACCGGATATGAGGCGACCCCCGCGAGGAGGACGCGCTGAGTCACCCGGATCTCCTTTCGCACGCCTAGCTTTGTCGTCTCATAGGCTTCGCCCAGGCGTCGATTGAGCTGGTCCGATATCTCAGCAAATGGGGGCCCCGCGATCTGGATCGGCGGCAGTGGATCCTCGACGTGCGCGCAACTCCCCGGGACCCGGCTGAGCTCGTCGATCACGAAATTTGCCCTGCCGCCTGTCCGGGCGTGGAGGTCGATATGGAGGAAGTTCGTACGCGTCATGATCGCGACCCTCGTTTGAGAGAGGGTGG
Source organism: Methylobacterium sp. Leaf94 (assembly GCF_001426045.1). Classification (NCBI taxonomy): domain Bacteria; kingdom Pseudomonadati; phylum Pseudomonadota; class Alphaproteobacteria; order Hyphomicrobiales; family Methylobacteriaceae; genus Methylobacterium; species Methylobacterium sp. Leaf94. Next base: position 33,065 of record NZ_LMRM01000024.1, on the reverse strand, counting down.
CGAGGACCTCTGAAAATCGCAAAGCCCGGACTCGCATCGAAAGGCTATAGAGGGCGGACACTGTCATACTCGGTACCGACTATGACAGTGCACCCACCAAGAAATTGGGGTCCTCCTGATAAGAATATCGATCAGATCCAAAAAATCTCATTTTCGATATTTGCGATTTTCATAGGATCCCACGATCCTCGTCATCAACGCCGGTCTCAGGGTCGTAACCCCACCGGTCTGATCGAGGAGAGTAACCGTGATCGACGATATTCAGCTCACGAGAATCTTCGTCGCCAAGCGCGAGGTGCCTGACCTTTGCAGCGAGCTGGCCCTGCGCGGGAGCGGGATGGAAGCCTCGGTTCTGCTCGTCGGCGACCCGAACTACGTGGTCGATCTCACGGCTCGCGTGGCCGCGACGAAATACACCGACGTGAACGGCCTCATCAAATCTCTACCTGCGCACCAGAAGGTCGTGGTTCGCGATACGGGCGAAGGCATTGATCCGCTCACGCGAGAGGCTCTGTCGCCCGACACACTGCGTGCCTCGCTCTTCGCCCGCTACGGCAATCTGGTCCAGGCTGCAGTCCTACATCGCGACGGCCCGACGCCGATCGTGACCTTCATTCTCGAGCCGCCGGGGGGCACGTTTCGCGCCCTGGAAGCGCTGGATACGACGTGGCGCCCCAGAAAACAGAAACAGAAAATGTGCGCGGACGCCGCCGATGTGAGCTCGGAGGAAAGGCCCGCCGCACAGCGAGCCCGCAGCGTGAGCAAGGAGGCCCTTTTCGTCAGCTTGCCTCTTCTCCGCGTCGATCCGACCACGATCGAGGCGGCCCCGCTCCAGGGCGTCGACGAAGTCGCGACCTGCGGCGAGTTGGATTTCAACCTCACGCCCGGCGCGATGGGTAAGGACATCGACATCGATATCGGCCTCGTCTCCCCTCACGCTGCAGGCCCTGACTTCATGAGGGGTAGCCCCCTATCGCCCACCGCTTTCGAGCGCACGCACCGGTGCGCCGGCGAGATCGACGGTCGATCCGACGGTGTCGCGCAGGCCGGATCCGACGTTCGAGAAGTGTTCGCCGTAGGTCTCGCGGGTCTGGGGGTCGATCAGGGCTACGGGGGCGGCAACGGCCAGGGCAGCTCCGGTGGCGACCGTGGAGGCCGCGCCGGCGGCCGTGCTCACCAGCCGGTCGCCGATGCCGATCTGCCCGTCCGATATCGGCTGGCCGTCGGCGAGCCGCTTGCCCAGGAGGGCGACGACGTCACCGCTCGCGAACTTGCCGTGGTTGAGGGCGTCGGTCGACTTCACTGCGGACAGGTTCAGCACGGAGACGTTCTCGCGCTCGAGCTGCGTCCGGTAGGGTTCGACCGTCGGATCGATGGCGCCGAGGCGGACGCTGTCGCCCCAGACCAGGCGGGATACGGCCAGGGCCTGGTCGTCGCCGGAGACCATCAGGGTCAGGCGGGGGCGGTCACGGCCCATGTCGTGGAACGCGGCCCGGGCGAGGTCCATGTCGACGTCGGGGGCGGCCAGGATGACGTTGCGGATCTTCGGGGCGATCCGGCGCTCGCCGATGGCCATCTGGCGCAGGCTCTGGAGGGTCAGCCAATTGCCCATGGAGTGGGCCAGGATCGTCACCTCGCCGACGTTCGGGTCCTTCGCGAGGTCGCGCAGCAGGGTCTCGAGGCCGTTCCGGGAGAAGTTCGTGCTCTCCCGGTCGTAGCCGTAGGCCAGGACGGAGCCGCGCGAGGGCCAGGTGAACAGCACGGGTGCGACCTCGGCCCCGGAGTCGTGCACGATCTGGGCGAAGCGGAAGACGGCGTCCTCGAACTTGTTGTTGAAGCCGTGCACGAAGACGAGGACGTGGCGCTTGGCCGAACCCCGGACGGCCCGGTTCGTCTAGGCTGGGACCGTCGCGCGCTCGATCGGGTCGGCGCGCAGGGCGACGAAGTCGGTAGCTGGGTCGCCCGGGACCGACTTCGGCCATTGGACCGAGCCCGGCTGACGGATGGCATCGGGTGGGATCGAAACCGCCAGGTCGGTGTAGGTCACCGCCTCGCCGCGCTCGCCCGAGAACAGCACGCCGCGGTCGACTGCGGCCTTGCGGGTGGTGGCGACCAGCATGTCGACCCGGGAGGTGCCCGCGACCTGCGCGGCACCCGCGACGGGCAGGAGAACGCCATTGGGACGCCCGGCGCAGCCCGTCAGCAGGGCGATTGCCGTCATGCCGACCATACCGCCAGTGATCATACGCCCGAACCCAAAGGCTTCGAACACCTGTATCTCCTCGCACAACGCGCTGGAAGGCTGGACGGGCGATTGGTTCACGCACCGTCAAGACCGGGATACGATGCGATTGCAGCGCCGGGCAGTCCGCTCCGGTGGTTCTTGAATGAATGTGGCGACGGAGTCACGAAAGCCGCACCTGCTCCCGAACAGCGCCTCACGCGGGCTTCCGCCACAGCCGTAGGTCATGGCGATCGCCCTTCATGCGCTGGGCCTTACGCCGCCTTGCCACGTCCCTTGGCCTTCGGCTGCGCATCCTCGCTGCTGTCCCCGACTCGGCCAAGGCCAATCGATTTCGCCAGGGCCGAGCGCTGGGCAGCGTAATCCGGGGCGACCATCGGATAGTCCGCCGGAAGTCCGTAGCGCTGGCGGTAGCTGTGCGGATCGAGGCCATGGCCGGTCAGGTGACGCTTGAGCGTCTTGTACGTCCGGCCGTCAAGGAAACTGACGATGCCGCCGGGTGTCACCGACTTGCGGATCTGCGCGGACGTTGGCTTCTCATGGATCTCCTCCGGAGCGGTCTCCACCAAGCCGGAGGCGAGTCGCGTGAGCGCCGCATGAACACTCTGAATCAAGCCTGGCAACTCGGACGCCGGGGTCGAATTGTTCGAGACATAGGCGGAGACGATGTCACCGGCGAGGTCGATCAAATCGGTGGTTTGGTTGTTCAGCCTGTCCGTCATGCTACCATCTGGTTGTGATAAGTTCAGATAGAGACATGGCTGATACAAGATTAGTGTTCAAGATGGATGTGGCTTGCTTCTCGCATTCGTGCACATTCAATGCCCCATAGCCTCTTAGGCATTTCTCATGCTGCGCTGATGCGATCCAAGGCGTGGGGCATCGCATGTCAGATGTCCAAACGATGTGCGGAGCGAACGTTACGAGTCCTTGTCGGACTTCTCTTTAGTGAGCCGGAGGGCCTCGAGATGTGGGCCGAGGACAGGCGGAAGATACCCCTTACCAGGGGGAGCATCACACTGCGGCGCGAAACGCCGTCAAACCCCGCGAAAAACCCGCCATAGCCAGGGCTGGGCGGGTCTCATCGCGAGATTAGTGCGGGTAGGGCCTTACAGGTTCAAGAAAGCGTTGGCCGAGCCAACGATCGTGAAGGCGAGGCCGCCGGCGAAGGCAGCGATCATCGCGTAGGAGAAGCCTTTCAGCAGCATCCAGGTTTCCTTTCGATCAGCAGCGGTTTCCGCCCGAGGTCTGGCCGTACTGTTGGGTGGGGAAGTTCTGCTGGTTGGCGTTGCCCTCGGCGGCCGAGCTCATCGGGCAACCGAGATAGGCCGGGGGACGGCGCACATCGTTGACCGAGCCCGTGGTCTCGACGTCGTAGGGGGCGAACGAGGTGTAGCGGGAGGGGCTGTCATAGGCTATGGCGGACGAGATCGGAGCAACGCCAAGGACAAGGGCAGTGGCGAGGGCGGCGATACGGGCCTTCATTGTGGCTTAATAGCTCCTTCACAGTACGAACCAAATGTCTGGCTCGTTTCTCTCTGTTTGAAACTAATATGGGGAGGCCATTACATTCTTGACGTGCCAAGGAACACGCGGTGGCTCGGATTAAACCCGGGCTCGCCGCATCCGGTTTCAACGATCCTGGTATGGGCCTCGGAAGAGATCGCCTAAAGCTCTGCGCTTGAACAAGGTATACCAGCGCCGACGCCGATGTTCGGGGCGATCATGATTCATGTGGCAGCGTTGGCAGAAGGCAGCGAGGTTCCGAGCCGCATTGTTCGCCGTGTCGTGATCGCGGTGCCCGGTGGCCAGAACCACGCGCGTGGTGCGCACGCTTCCCAGAACGTCATCGGCTCCCATCGCCAGACAGATGAAGCGCCCGGTCCCATCCCGCCAGGAGCTCGCCTCTCCATCCCACCAGCGCCCATCGCCGAGATGAAAGACGCGCTGTCCATGAGGACGGGCGCAAACCTCGCAACGTCCCCTGGCTCGCTCGAAGCGGATGACAGCCGAGAGCTGTGGCCAGTCAATGGGGTAGAAGAAGCGGTGCTCGCGGCGGATCGGCATCAAGAGGATGCCTGCCGGATCGCCGCGGCGGCTACGTCTGCTTGGCTGCGGGTGCGTGCCTGGGGGAAGTAGCTGTAGAAGGTGTCCCGGCTGACCCCGAGGCGCTTGGCGATGGCCGCGATCGAGATGGTGCCCGAGTGCAGCAGGGCGCGACCTACCTCGATGTCCGCCGGCGTGAGCTTCTTGGGCCGTCCCCCTTTCCGTCCTCGCGCCAGGGCCGCCTTCAGCCCTTCCATGGTGCGCTCGCGGTTCAGATCCAGGAAGTACTCGGCCATGGCGCCGTGCATCTGCAGCGCAAAGCGTCCGTGCGCCGTGTCGCTGTCGAACTGCTCGGTGAGGGAGCGGAAGTGAACCTCCTTCACGCGCAGGGAGTCGATTGTCCGCATCATCTCGACGAGGGAGCGGCCGAGGCGATCGAGCTTCCAGACGACGAGCACGTCGGTGGGTCGAAGGTAGGCGAGCGCCGCCTCGAACTCGGGACGCTTGGTCCCGGCCTTGCCGGACTTCTTCTCCTCGAACAGCCGCTCGCACCCGGCTCGTGTCAGCGCGTCGCGCTGCAGGTCGAGGTTCTGATCGAGGGTGGAGACGCGGGCATATCCGACGAGCATGTCGGGATAGTGATTCAGGTGCGTTTAATCCGCAATAGAAATCCGGTCATATTTTCCCGACGAGAAGAAGGCGGTTTGAGGCCGCGCGGACCGGACCACACAGGAATGACGGGAAAACGATCGTTTTCCCTCGCAAAAATAATTCCTGCGCTTGAAGCAGAGGGAATTAGCTTGTTTCTATATGCACGAGCGTTTTACATTCATCAATAAAAACTCCGATTTAAAGATCGTGAGTATGACGGTTTGATTTATAGATGTATTAGCTTATCAAATTTAACTGCCGCTGGATTAGAAAGGCGTCCCACCACGCTCAGCCGCCATAGGATCCGCTCGATCCGCAGATCACGGACCGGGACGACGACTATTGTCCCGATGGAAATCTGGTCACGAATTGTAGCGACCGAGACTATTGCTACACCAAGGCCGCTCGCTACAAGTTGTTTGATCGCCTCCGTGCTGCCAACCACCAGACGGCGAATTGGGCAAATTTTATTGGCACTTAGTGCTTCGGAGACGATCTCACGTGATCCGGAGCCTGGCTCCCTGACGATAAAAATCTCTTCCGAAATGCGCGCTGGATCAATTGGCTCAGCTGCGTTCGCGAAGGCGTGGTCAGGCGAGGCGATTAAAACCATCTCGTCCTGACGCCAAGCTTCGCTGACAATACTTGGTTCCTCAACAGGTCCCTCAACCAATGCGACATCGATTGCGTGCTCGATCAGAAGGGCCACGATCGCTCGCGTATTGGCGCTAATAATGCTGAGTTCAACACCAGGATACGCACGATGAAAAATGCCGAGGTAAGTTGGGATCATGTAAGTTGCAATTGTGGTGCTTGCGCCGATCCGCAACATCCCGCTCCCTAGTCCCCGCAGAGCGTACAGTTCTTCTTCAGCCGCCCGCTCCATGGCGAAAAGAGTTTTGGCATGTCGCAGCAGGGCTTCGCCCTCTCGGGTTGGCCGAACTCCTCGGGCGCCACGGTCAAGCAGTCGACATCCCACCTGGAGTTCGAAATCCCGTACCCCTTGCGAGATCGCCGGTTGGCTGACGTGCAGCTCTTCAGCCGCTCGGGAGAAGCTGCCTGTCTGAGCTACGGTCGCGAAGAAGCGCAGGAGGTGAAGATTGAGAGCCATAACCACAGCTTATAAGGCCAAAATGGAATTATATTAGTGCGAATCGTGGAAAAGGGAGCAAAGTTATCCTGCGGGACGAGCAAAATAAGAAAAATGATGCTCCCTCTAGCTCGTTCTCTCTGAACGGATGAGGGGCTGGTTACACGCTCAAGAAAGTCCGGGCGGCGTTCGCGGCGCACGTCCTGGACGCCAACGAGGGAACGTCCAGGAGACACGCCATGCACCTTGCCACAGACCCCCCGATCGGTATGGGGATCGAAATCACCGCTTCAAACCAAGCCGCTGCTGCTGCCACGGCCAACATCGCCGGAAGGCTGGAGCGGCTGCCGATGTCGGCTTACCAGCGGAAAGTGTTCGCAATCATCGCCTCCGCCTGGCTCGTCGACCAGGTCGACGTGGCGCTGCTCACCTTCTTGCTAGGTTCGATTGTTGTCGCCTTCGGGCTCACGCCCACTGAGGCAGGCCAGCTCGCGGCGATGACCTTCGCAGGTCAGCTTCTCGGTAACATTGTGGCGGGTACTGCCGCCGATCGCTTCGGGCGCAAGGCCGTATTCCAGGTCACGATGGTGGTCTGGGGACTTGCCAGTCTCGCGGCCGCGGCGGCCTGGAGCTTGCCGGTCCTGATGGCCTGCCGCTTCCTGATCGGTGTCGGTGTCGGCGGCGAGGCGCCGGTCGCGCAAGCAATGGTCTCGGAGATTGTGCCGGCCAACGTGCGCGGCAAGTACATCGCCTTCATGGAGGGCTTCTGGGCCATCGGATACGTGCTCTCCGGTGCGATCAGCTTCTTCGTGCTGCCCTATCTCGGCTGGCGTTGGGCCTTTGTGATTGTGGGCCTGCTGTCGATGGTGGTGCTGTTAGTGCGCCGCTCCATGCCGGAATCCCCGCGCTGGCTCGCCGACAAAGGCCGCCACGTTGAGGCCGAAGCCGTGATGGCGACGATGGAGCGGGAAGTTGAACGGGCCACTGGCCGGCCGCTACCGCCGGTAGCGCCGTCCCTTGTAGACGCAGTCACGGCGCCCGTACCGTATCAAAACCCAATCGCAACCCTGTTCTCGCCTGAGTACCGCCTGCGCACGGTCATGGCCTTCGGAATGTGGTTCTTCGCGTTAATCGGCTTCTTCGGCCTTAACTCGTGGATCGCGGTGCTCCTGAAGGAGCGTGGCTTCTCGATCGTCGGCTCAGTAGGCTTCGTGACGTTAATCACGGTGGGCGGCATCCCCGGCTTCTTCACCGCGGCGCTACTCTTGGAAAAGATCGGACGCAAGCCGACCACGGCGGCCTTTCTCATCTGTTCGGCAATCGCTGCATATTTGTACGGCAACGCCGTCGATCAGACGTGGCTGTTCGTTTCGGGCTTCGTGATGCAGTTCTTCATGTTCGGTATGTGGAGCTGTCTCTACGCTTACACCCCGGAACTCTACCCCACCCGTGCCCGGGCGACGGGAGCTGGTTTCGCTTCGGCCTTCGGGCGGATCGGCGCCATCCTTGGGCCCATGATCGTGCCAGTGCTGGTGCAGAACTACGGCCCCGCCACTGCCTTCCAAGTCGGTGCGGGTGGGTTCCTCATCGCAGCTCTCCTCGTCCTGACGCTTGGCGTCGAGACGCGCGGCAAGGTGCTGGAGACGGTCTCTCACTGATCTGACCAACCTGGCGCTCGGGATCGTGCGCCGGGTTCCCCCTAACAAGGAGTGAAGAAGCCATGCCGATCGTAGACATGCGTAGCCGCCCGACCTTCCTGCACAAGTTCTTTGGCGGGGCGCCTGACACTCCTGAGTACGGCGTTGTGCGCTGGCTGAACGGGCGTGTTGGCGGCCGCGAGATCGACCACTTTACCCGAGGCATGACCGTTGAGGGCTTTTCTGCGGAAATGGACGGGGCGGGCATCGACGTCGCCGTCATGGTCGCCCGCTCGGTGCCGGGCGTGCGGATTGCCAACGACGACCTTGCTACGGTCGCTCGACACAACTCGAAGCGGCTGGTCGGCATCGCCTCGGTGGACCCAGTGGAGCTCGGCCGTGATGCTGCCGTGGCCGAAGCCCGCCGCGCGGTAACCGAGCTCGGCTTCAAAGGCGTCAACCTCGATGCTGGCTTCTACGGAGAAGCCATGCGCGCCGACGACGAGCGCCTGATGCCGCTCTACGAGCTGTGCCAAGAATTGGGGGTGCCGGCCTTCGTGATGTCTGGCCCGACGACGCCCGACTTGCGCCTCAATGACCCGCTCGCGGTCGATCGGGTGGCGAAGACCTTTCCGAAGCTGCCGCTCGTATGCTGCCACGGCTTCTACCCGAACGTCGCCGAAATGGTGACGGTGGCTTTCCGCAACGAGAACGTTTTCGTCTCGCCCGACATGTACACCTTCGCGCCGGGCGGCGGCCTCTACGTTGAGGCGGCCAACAGCTTCATGCGGGATCAGTTCCTGTTTGGCTCCTCCTTCCCGTTCAGGCCAATGCGGCAGGGCGTGGAGGATTTCCGCAAGCTCGGACTCTCCGAAGAAGCACTCGACGCTGCACTCTGGCGCAACGCAAACCGGTTGCTGGGGCTCGGCCTCGGCGCCTGACCACCTCCGAAGCTGCTTTTCAAGAGAGGTGTGCAATGAGGAAAGAAATTCCCAGACGTGAGGTCCTATTCGGCGCAGGCGCCCTAGCGCTGGTCGGACGTTCGGTCCTCGCGGCCGAGGTCGGTCTGCCCTTCGGCAATGGCGAGCGCCCACTGGTGGCTTATCCGGGCAAGCGCCCGCTGTTGCAGATGACGGCCCGGCCGCCGCAGCTCGAGACGCCGTTCTCGGTCTTTGACGAGGGGGTGATCACTCCGAACGACGCGTTCTTCGTGCGATATCACCTCGCCGACATCCCCACAGAGATCGACCCGGACACCTTCCGCCTCGCAGTACAGGGTCACGTCGAAGCGCCGGTTTCACTCGCGCTGGCCGATCTCAAGGCAATGCCGCAAACAGAGGTCGTCGCGGTCAACCAGTGCTCAGGCAATTCCCGCGGCTTCTTCGAACCACGTATGGCCGGTGGCCAACTCGCAAACGGTGCGATGGGCTGTGCGCGCTGGACCGGCGTGTCGCTGAAGACCGTGCTGGATAAGGCGGGCGTAAAGGCGGGCTCCGTCCAGGTCGCGTTCGAGGGGCTTGATGGACCTGTGATCCCGGAGACGCCGGACTTCGCGAAGGCCTTGAACATCGACCACGCTCGCGACGGCGAGGTGATGCTGGCTTGGGGGATGAACGGGCAGGAACTGCCTTGGCTCAACGGTTACCCCTTACGCCTCGTCGTGCCGGGGCTCTACGGCACCTACTGGGTCAAGCACCTCAACGCGATCACCGTACTCGACAAGCCGTTCGAGGGGTTCTGGATGAAGACCGCCTACCGTATCCCCGACACGCCCTGCGCCTGCACCGAGCCCGGCAAGGCGGCAGCCAGCACCGTACCGATCGGGCGCTTCAACGTGCGCTCCTTCCTCACAAACCTGATCGATGGAGCCAGCGTGAAGGCGGGCTCGACGCCGCTGCGCGGCATCGCTTTCGACGGCGGCTCCGGCATCAAGACGGTTGAGGTCTCCGCCAACGATGGGGGAACCTGGCTGCCTGCCAAGCTGGGTCAGGATTTTGGGCGTTACGCCTTTCGGGCCTGGACCCTGGACGTCGACCTTCCCGCCGGCTCCCACATCATTCGGGTCAAAGCGACGGCTAACGATGGCACGAGCCAGCCGATGGAACCGCGCTGGAACCCGGCCGGCTATATGCGCAACGTGGTTGAGAGCACCCGCGTGCGGGCGGCTTGAGGGAGAATGGGATGACGCGATTTCTTGTCACCAGCATCGCACTCATACTCGCTGCCGGCACGGCCGTGGCCGAGCCTCGGAGTTACGCGCTACCCGAGCCCACGGCACAGCTGCGAGCACCCCAAGGTGGGACGGACACGACTCACATAATCGGCTTCGAGGCGGCGCAAGCCAACTGCATGAGCTGCCACTCCGTCGACTACATTGCGATGCAGCCGCCAGGGAAAGGCAAGGCGTTCTGGGAAGCCGAGGTGAGTAAGATGATCAAAGTCTACCATGCGCCGATCGCTGAGGCCGACGCCAAGGTCATCGCCGCTTACCTAACAGCGACCTATTAAAAGCTTCTACAGCCCAGCATTCGCGGGTTGGGAAAAATAGCTCAGGCCTCAGATCAGAGCCACGACCTTTGCGGCGTACGAGGCGACCGTTTGAACCACAGGCAGGTCAGCGGCGTAGATGCGTCCAGCCAGGATCAGAAGCGCCAAGCTCCAGAATATCACACCGCCGATTCGGCGAGCGGTGTGGTCGCCCGCGGTAGATCTGTAAGCGCGCGCAACGCCCTCGGGGACCGGCTCGCCGAAGGGATCGAAAGTGATCGGTGATGACCACGTGTCAGGAGTGTTGCGCATGACAAGATATGTCGCGCCCAAGGCCGTCTCAAGCAAGGGAGGGGTTTTCCGAACTTCACTCCCTCTGGAGAGAGTACTTCTCCGCAATGGAGAACCAACGAACGTTTTCTTCCCAACACGCCTCAAAGCCGCATCGTGAGCCTAGACGCATCCCAGAAAGCCCCCGCAATGGCAGTGCTCCGCGAAAAGCCTGTCTCGCCGGCATCGGTTCTGCCTGGCATTGGCCTGTGCGTAGTGATCACGCTCATTGCCATGGCCGCGCAGGCCTTGGAAGAGCATGTCTCCGGTCACCCTTATGTTGAGGCCCTGGTGTTGGCTATCCTGCTCGGCATCGCAGTGCGCACTGCCTGGGCACCCGATGCGCGCTTCCACACCGGCATTGCCTTTTCCGCCAAGCAGCTTTTGGAAGTCGCCGTTACCCTGCTTGGAGTCTCGCTCAGCCTTGGCGCGATCCTCGCTTCTGGCCCGGCGCTCTTGGGAGGTATCGTCGGAACGGTGATCCTCGGCATCGTAACGAGTTTTCTCATTTGCCGTGCGTTCGGCCTGCCCGCGCGCATGGCTATCCTGGTGGCCTGTGGCAACGCAATTTGTGGCAACTCAGCCATCGCCGCGGTCGCGCCGGTGATCGGGGCTCAAGCCAAGGACATCGCCGCTTCGATTGCCTTCACGGCGGTTTTAGGTGTGCTCATGGTGCTCGGGCTGCCCCTGTTCGTGCCGCTGGCCGGGATGAGCGATAACCAGTATGGGGTGCTGGCGGGGCTGACGGTCTACGCGGTGCCGCAAGTGCTGGCAGCGACCGTGCCCGTGAGCCTCCTGAGCACGCAAGTTGGCACGCTGGTTAAGCTCGTACGCGTTCTCATGCTCGGCCCCGTCGTGGTGGCCTTTTCACTGATTGCCTCGCGGCTTCCGGTCGAGCCCGGCACTCCAACACGGAAGGCTGGGCGGCTCGGCCTCACCAAGTTGGTGCCATGGTTTATCCTCGGCTTCCTGGCGCTAGCGACTTTGCGCTCTCTCGGTCTGATCCCGGACGTCGCGGTGAAGCCGCTGACCCAACTCGCGGGGTTCCTCACCGTGTTGTCGATGGCCGCTCTTGGTCTTGGCGTCGATGTCCGTGTGCTTGCACGCGTCGGTGGGCGCGTCACGCTCGCTGTCACTGCATCGCTGGCTGTTCTGATCGGGGTCAGTCTGTTGCTGATCCGCGTGCTCGGCATCACTTGAACGACGCACCGTCAAAAGTCGCTAGGATGGCTACTCAGGCGCACAAGAGGCAGTGAGGTCGCGTTCCTGGGACACGAGCAGGGATGCCGCACCAAGCGTCGGCCTGACGCAAGGGCTCCAGACTGCGCCGAGAAGCAGGCCGACTCCGAACTGACCCGGCAAGCCGGCGATCGAGAAGGGCCTGTCGCGAACTCAGTGTCAGGCCGCGGAAGGCTCTCTACCGTTCTGCTTTCACGCTTTGTTCGCCTGCGGAAGCCCAAAGCAGAGTGCGAGAAGACGGTTCTGCTCGCGGACCGTCCACGCGCCGGCGAAACCGAAGCCCTTCCGCAGCCAGAGCATGGCCTCGAAGCCGCAGATCGTGCGTCGCGCTGTATGGAAGGAGCGGAAGCCGCCGATCCGGGGCATGTTCTTCTTGACCCGGAAGTGGTCGCTCTCGATGCCTTGCTGCAGATGTTTGGTGACGTAGTGGAGCGGCGCGTGGGGCAGAAGACTATCGCTCTTCGCAGCCACGATCGCGGGTGGATAGGTGCTGGCACCATCCGTGCCGATCCGATCGGGCGCAAGAAGTGGCTGATCCGCCAGCATCTTACGGAAGAACCGCTTGGCCGCGTCGAGATCGCGGTTAGCGGTGAGGAGGAAGTCGACTGGGTTGCCGTGCTTGTCGACAGCTCGGTAGAGGTAGCGCCACTCACCACGCACCTTGATGTAGGTCTCATCGATCCGGATCGACCCGCAGTGCGGCTTGCGAAATTGGCGCAGCCGCTTCTCGATCAACGGCGCGTAGGCGAGCACCCAACGGTTCAGGGTGCTGTGGTCCACCTCGACCCCGCGCTCCAGGAACAGCTCCTCGATGTCACGATAGCTCAGCGGGTAACGCAGGTACCAGGCGACGGCCTGAACGATCAGGGCCGCCTCGTAGTGCCGGCCCTTGAAATCGGCTTTGGAGCGCTGCTTCAGCTTCGCGGCTATGGCGGACAGGATCATGGGGTGGCCTCCGAAACAGGAGGTGCCATGCGGGCTCTATGGTCAACGCGGGGTAAACGCCACGGGTTTGCGACAGGGCCGTATTTTCCGCAGGCCCGCGCGCGCAGCCAGCAGGCCAAAGGCTGACCGCCATGCCGATCCGCCCGGAGAACCGCTTTTTCTACCCGATCGACTGGGCGCAGCTATCCGACGTGATCCGCTTCGGACGAGCCAAAGGGTGCTGTGAAGGCTGCGGCCGCCCACATGGCTAGCTGGTCGTTCACCTGGGTGACGGCCGCTGGTGGGATGAGGCTGCGCGAACCTAGCGCTCTGGCAAGGGCCGCCCGCTGAAGCTGCTTCCGCTCGAGTGCCTGCCCGCTGACACAGTGATTAAGACCACCCGCGTCTACCTGGCCTGTGCCCACCTCGACCACGATCCCGGCAACAACGATCCAAAGAACCTCAAGGCGCTCTGTCAGCGCTGTCACATCCTGCATGACCGAACGGAGCACCTGCGGTGGTTTACCTATCAGCATAGAAAGGCGCTGGGGGACCTGTTTCTAGGCCCCTACCCGTTTCGGTACTGAAGTTTGCCATTCTGCATCCTTGATCAACATATGGTGTGGTGATACACATTCTACACCAATATTTGGGGGTGTGCAGGAGTATGGGTTTCCACGGGCTGTTCATTGGTGTCGATCGCTATGCGTCTCCGCACATCAATTGGTTGAGCTGCGCGCGGAGAGACGCAGTCGCTCTAGAAACCCTGTTCTCAGACACTCTTGGCGGGGCCACGACTCTCCTCGCTGACGAGGATGCGACTCGGGCTGGTATTGAGGCCGCTTTCCAAACCTTGGAAGGCTGCGATCCCGAGGACACTGTCGTAATCAGCTTCTCTGGACACGGTTCAGAAAGCCATGAACTGATTACCTATGACGCTGATATTAGAAATCTCCCTGAGACAGCTATTCCACTCGATGATCTTACCCAATGGTTCACTCGCATCCCTGCCAAGCGTCTAATCATTCTCCTTGATTGCTGCTTTTCCGGCGGAATGGGTGCCAAGGTTCTTCGCGTTGAAGCGGTGCCACGGCGCTTGAACTCTGTTGAGGCGCAGCTTGCCCAGATGTCGGGAGAGGGCAGGCTGATCATAACGGCTTCGGCTGCAAATGAGCCTGCTTGGGAAAACCCTCGCACTGGTCACGGTTACTTCACCCATTTTTTTATCGAGGCTTTGCAGGGGGCTGCAGAGGTTATCGAGGGTGGGCGACTGCCAGTCTTTCGCCTTCTGGAATACGTCACACGCCGCGTGGTCGACGCTGCCGGGCAATTCGGGTATCCGCAGCATCCTGCGCTTCGCGGGACGATGGATAGGGAGATAAGCTGGCCCGTTTTTGTGCCCGGTGAGCGCTACCAACGCGCCTTCCCTGATCGTGCAGGCGCCCGTGCGACGGCCGAGATCGCAAGCCTTGCTGCATTTGGGTACCCCCCTGATGTGATTGAAGCTTGGGGTGCCGCGATCCCATCGCTCAATCAACTACAACTCGATGCTATCAACGACTTCGGAGTCCTGGCCGGACAGCACTTAGTTGTTGTTGCTCCGACATCATCCGGAAAGACGATGATTGGCGAGTTGTCGGCTATGAAAGGCGTAATTGAGCGCAAACGTGCTCTGTTCCTGCTGCCACTCAAAGCTTTGGTCGCTGACAAGAAGCGCCATTTCGAGTCTGTTTATGGAGCTGCGGGCCTTCGGACCGTAGAGGCAACAGGCGAAACAGATGACATCGCGCCAATCCTCAAAGGGCAGTATGATGTTGCGCTACTCACCTATGAGAAGTTCGCCGCGGTCGTCCTGACCCATCCGCATGTGCTGGAGCAAGTCGCTGTCATCGTCGTCGATGAAGCTCAGATGGTTGCTGATAACTCGCGCGGGGCCAACCTGGAGTTTCTGCTGACCCTAATACGTATGCGGAGGCGAGACGGTGTTGAGCCTCAAATTATAGCGCTGTCAGGCGTAATCGGTGACACGAACGGCTTTGATCGCTGGTTGGGTGGCCGTCTACTGCGCCGTGATGAACGTCCAGTACCGCTCGACGAGGGACTGATCCTTTCCGATGGCCGCTGGCAATACCTTGATGCCGCGACGGGTGAAACGCGGATTGATGGTCCGATCATACGTCCGATCTACTCTGGCAAGAACTCAAGTCAGGACCTCATTATTCCCTTGCTTCGCAAACTCGTCGGAGAAGGGCAGCAGGTAATTGTCTTTCGCGAGCAGCGAGGGGAAACGCGCGGCTGTGCCAATTACCTTGCACGGGAACTCGGTCTGCCACCCGCGCAAGACGCACTGGCCCGACTGCCTGGTGGCGACATTTCCCAAGCCTCTGCTGCCTTGCGTGACGTACTTGCAGGCGGCGTTGCTTTCCATAATTCACACCTCGACCGTGAGGAAAGACGCGTTATTGAGGAAGAATTTCGCCGTCCTGGATCGGGGCTGCGCGTGATCGTGGCAACCACAACGCTTGCAATGGGCGTCAATACGCCAGCGTCGTCTGTGGTGATTGCCGGGCTTACCCATCCGGGTGACATGCCGTACTCAGTAGCGGAATATAAAAATCTTGTTGGACGTGCAGGTCGCCTGGGGTTCACAGAGCGCGGTACGTCCTACCTTGTGGCGATGACTCCCCGCGAGGCTCATGGTTATTGGGACCGCTACGTTACAGCTGCGCCGGAAGACCTGCAGTCACGTTTCCTGGACGCGGAAACCGATCCCCGGTCACTGATCGTCAGGGTTCTTGTAGGGGGCGGGCGTGCAGTTGGGGGCGCTAGGGCCGGCATGAGCGCCGAGCAGATCGCGACCTTTCTTGAAGCGAGCTACGGTGCTTTCCAGCAAGAACTCCGATTTGGTCGATGGAACTGGCAGCATAATCAACTCATCGCCGCTGTGACCGACTTGGCTCAGCACGGTTTGATCGAAGCGCACGCCGATGGGCGTTACGAACTCACACCTCTCGGACGGCTTGCTGGCGAAAGCGGAGTGGAAGTTCTTTCGATCATACGCTTAGTTGATTGCCTAAGGCGTACTCACTCAGAACAGATCACCGACCCAGCCCTTGTGACGGCAGTGCAGTCTACCGTTGAGCTTGATCAGCTTTATATCCATCTAAATAAAAGAACCCCTAAGGAAGGTCAGTCTTGGCTGCCAGCTCTTGCCCACCAAGGCGTACCGCAATCGATCTTGGGTAGCTTGGCGCGTGATATGAAGGAAGCTTCCGATCAGGCTGCTCGTGCTAAGCGTGCCGTGGCGGCTCTCGCTTATGTTTCAGGCGAGGAAATTAGTGTCATCGAACGAATGTTGGCTCGACATGGAGGCGTCTTTGACGGTGCTGCCGGGCCCGTCCGCAGCATAGCAAGTCGAACAGCCGACCTACTGGGAACGGCAGCGCGTGTGGCGGAGCTCCTGCATCCCGAACTTCAGTTCGGCGATCGCATTGATCGGCTTACGCTTCGCTTGACCCTCGGGATTTCTAGCCATGCCGTCGGCCTAGCACGCCATGCCGGCATCAATCTTACGCGTGGTGACTACCGCCGCCTTGTTGCAGCAGAGCTTGTAGAGCCTGAAGCAGTCCTTGCCGCGACTGACGAACAGCTTCTTACCTGCATCGATCACGATCGGTTCCGCCTCGCATTAGTCAAAGCTGCTGCAACTGCAGCAGTTGCGGACCAGATAGCAACTGAAGCTGAATTAATTGAGTTGGCACCCTACGTGGCTTGAATGGTTGACCGTCACGTTCCGGAACCAGCTTTCGCTTGATTGATATATTTCCGATGTCGCCGGATGAACGTTGTTAGGTTTGTGAACGTGTTTGGTGTCAGAATAGCTTTTTCCAATTCCGCATGCCACGCACTCTGAGCTTCAATAAGTGCCAATGCATCAACCACTTTGTCGCGGACAAGCTCCCTACTTACCTTCGGAAGGATAGCGCCATTCAAAGCAGCTGCCTGGCATTCAAGGAAATTCAGGTATTCAGTGAAAGCCTGAGATTTTTCCTCCTGAGTCGCCGCACGTACAAACGCACTCTCTCGTTCCAGAGTGTTGGCGAAGAACGTCTCTAAGGATTGTAAATCTGCCGCTTTACGAGACTCACGAACTTGCCAAAAAATAAGGGGTAGTGTGATTGCAGCGATAATAGCAGAAGCAGCTTGCCCTATCGCTGCAACGATCGTCCAATCCTGATCAGTCACAGTCAAACTTGCCAGAATTACTTCTTGGGCGTCTGAGCAGGAGGTGGATTTGCGGGGGCAGCTGGCGCGTTCGGCGCAGCCTGTCCTGATGCGGGAGGGGTATTCAGAGCAGATTGCAGCAAAGCCGAGGTCAGACCGCGCTGCAGCAGGCTTGACGTTAAGCCGCCCTGGATGCCGCTCAGCCCACTGGGAACGTCCTGCGGGCTACCGTCGAAGAAATGGCCGCCCGGAAAATCCACTTTCACAACCATCCTAAAACCTCGCTTTTCACACTAGCATGAGCGGACCGCTTCCTACCTGTGATGATAACCTGTGTTCTCCTTTTGTACAAAGGATGAATAGCAGCGGCTGTGGATCGCAGCACAATCTTGAGCTATGTCCCGCGATCTCCGACGCTGTTAGCGTCCGGTAGCTACCGCCAAGTGTACGCCAGCTGCCTTCTGCACCGTGCTCAGCACGCTGAACAGATTGCTGGCGGTTGGATTGCCGGTTGGGCTGAGCATACGCATCAGGCTCTTGGACGAGCTGCCAGTCTCCACAGCCAGACGCTCGAAGCCGATCGTTGCGTTGATGTAGTCGCGCAGGACCGCCTTGCCGGTGTCTAGGTCGCCGGCCAGAAACTGATCGACCGCCTCGGTCAGCAGGGCATTCCGAAACGCCGGGTCGCGCTCGGCGCGCGCTTTCACGGTGTCCTTGAAGCTGCAGGTCAGGGCCATTACCCCTCCTCCTTCTTGCGTCGTTTGTACTCTGCCCAGTGCGCCTGCGCCTCGGCGATGTCGTCCTGCTGCCGGCGCTTGGTGCCGCCACACAGGAGGATGATCAGTGTGTCCCCGTCCTGCCCGAAATAGACCCGGTAACCGGGCCCCCAGTCGATCCGGTACTCCTGCACCCCTCCCCCGACGCCTTTGGCGTTGGAGAGGTTGCCCCGCTCCATCCGGGTTAGCGCGACCGCCACCTTGGCAGCCGCCTGGGCGTCCAGGTCATCGAACCAGCTGGCGAACGGGCTGCCGCCACGGCCGTCCAGAAACTCCCTGATCTCCATCTAGCATAGTACCATATACGTTACCAATCAAGCCTGCTCTGACAGGCTGCTGGTCCCGAGGTACACCGGAGAGGCTTTAAGAGTCCCCGCCCCTGCCCGCGGTTGCGGCAGGTTTCTGGGCAGCGGTGTAAAAATCAGGAAATCCCCTTTTACGATTTTGTGGTGCACGGCTGCTGTCAGGATCGCCCGGTGTGCGTCTGCATAAAGGGACAGAGACAGGTGGCCCCGGCTCATCACCGGGCGATGCTGTACGGACCAGGCCCCACGGGTACAGCCGCCAGCATCCCAGTGGGACCCTGCTTCGCGGTCTGCCCGCGATGGTGATCCTCGCTTTGCTCGCCGCTCGGAGAGCGGTGCTTTCGCATTCGCCGAGCGTAAATACGATTTTGTGCGTCTGCGCCTTTCCAGAAATGTGGCCCCTGCGGCACACCGTTCGCACAAGCCGTTAACCAACCGTTGGCAAGGTCGTGCTTGTGTGAAATCGTAATCCTACAGAAGCGGCTTTGCGGAAAATCGTAAATCCGAAAATGCGCAAATCCAGAAAGGCGGCTACATGATCATCGGGGTGCTCAACCAGAAAGGCGGGGTCGGCAAAACGACCATCGCCACCAACCTCGCTGCGGTCTGCGCCAAGGCTGGCAGTCGGGTGCTGCTGGTCGACGCCGACCCCCAAGGCAGCTCGATGGCCTGGTCGTCCGCCCGAGAAGCCGATCCGCTGTTCCCGGTGATCAGCATGGCCAAGCCGACCCTGCACAAGGACCTGCCGGAGCTGGCCGCCGACTACGACGTGGTGATCATCGACGGCGCGCCGCGGGTGAACGATCTTGGGCGTGCCGCGATCCTCGCAAGCGACGTGGTGCTGATCCCGGTCCAGCCGTCGCCCTACGACGTGTGGGCCTCCGCCGACACCGTGCAGCTCATCCGCGAAGCCCAGCAGTTTAAGGAAAACATCAAAGCCGTTTTTGTGATAAATCGCAAAATCGTAAACACGGCGATCGGTCGCGATGTCGCCAACGCTTTGGAACAGTTTGATTTTCCGGTGCTGCTCAATGCCCTTTGCCAGCGGGTGATCTACGCTGAGAGCGCAGCACAGGGGAGGGCGGTGATCGAAACCGACGCCAAGAGCGAGGCCGCGATCGAGATGGCCCAGCTCGCCAACGAACTCCAGCTGACCAAGGCCGGTAGCAAAACCAAAAAAGAAAGGAAGGCCGCATGAGCAAGGGTGGCAAGTCTGTATCGTTCAAGGTGCCAACCTCCAAGCTGGCGACCGGTGCGGACGCCTGGATCGCCAACCGTGGCGCCGAGCCCGCGAGCGACCGGGAAGGGGGCACCGTGACCGCCCTGAAGCCCGTCGAGGCTGCGCCGGCTGAGGCACCGAAGGAGAAGATGTCCCGCTTCACCATCGACGTGCCCGAAAGCCTGCACCGCCGGGTGAAGATGCAGTGTGCCGCCCGCGGTCAGAAGATGGCCGACATGATGCGCGATCTGCTCGAACGCGAGTTTCCGGCGTCGTAATTGCGCTGATGCAGAAATCCGCCTTTACGACTTTCCGGAAAAGCTGACGTGAGCGAGCCAGTCCGCCTCGACCTGATGCCCCTCGACCAGTTCGGGGCGTTGGGGCTGCACGCCAAAAACGACTACCTGCAGGAGCTCGCCGACACGTTCTGCGCCAAGACCGGCCGTGAGACGCTCGAACTCAGCAAGGACGCCCTGAGCCGTCTCCGGCGCTTCTACAGCCGGCGCAGCCTGGCAGACCTCAAGGTCTCGCCGGAGCCGACCAACGCGCTGGAGCAGGCCCTCAGGGACCTCGGTGAGGCCGTCAAACTCAACGAGCGGCGCCCCGACATCGTCGGCGCTCTGACGGCCGAACTGCCGGCGCCGGTGCTGCGGGAAGCCCCCGAGGACGACTCCCAGCTCTCGTTCTTTGTGCCCAGCATCTACGACGCGCCGCTCAAGGACGACGTCAATCTGATGGACGTGGCTCCGTTCTCGCTGGGCAAGGCCAAGCGGGGAGGGGAGATCCGCTACGAGCTGAAGGATTGCATCATCACCATCGACGGCAGCGCCTCAGCGGGCCTCGCGACGGTGTTCGACTACGACATCTTCCTGCACATGGTCACCAGCCTCGCCGAGGAGGCCCGGCGCTACCGTCTCAATCAGGACAAGGGTCTGCGCACCGATGCGCCAGCCCGCGTCTACCGCCCCAGCTCGTCGCACATCCTGAAGTTCTGCCGGCGCAGTTCCGGCGGCAAGCAGTACAAGGACCTGGAAGCCGCCCTCGACCGGCTGCAGGGCACCCGCATCAAAATCCTCAACCTGACCGGCGGAAGCCGTCGTGAGGTCGTGGCGATGCCGCTCATTCAGACGTTCAAGGTGATCAGCAAGACCACCACAGGCAACATCGATCAGGTCGAAATCGGCATCCCCGACTGGGTCTACAACGGGGTGGTGCGCGAGAAGGGCAACCCGCAAATCCTGACCCTCAACCCGGAGTATTTCCTGATCACGCAGGGGATCGGCCGCTTCATCTACCGGCTGGCCCGCCGGGCGGCCGGCAAGAGCGGGATCGCCCGCTACGGCCTGAAGGAGCTGCACAAGCGCAGCGGCTCCCTGCAGGGGCTGCCACAGTTCGCCTTCCAGGTGCGCCAGTTCGTCAGCAGCACCCGGGTGTTCCCGTTCCCGGACTACGATCTGGAGATCGTTGAGGGGAAGCGCGAGGACATTCTTGTCATGCGCGAACGGAAGCCCGACGCGGCTGATGTGCCTTTAGGCAGTGGTGCCGGTGCGCCCGAGCTTCCGCTGACCTAGAGGCGTTTTTGTCAGCCATTTTTGTCAAAACCGTACTTCGCCAATGGCTCTGGTTGGCGGATGAAAGTCCCCGCCAGCCTGTGGAAAACTTTTGTCAAAACCGTACTTCGCCAATCGAAAACCGTACATCACCAATGACATCCCGTACATCACCAATGACAAGCCGTACATCACCAATCCGGGGGCCGTACATCGCCAATCTTTTTAACCGCTAAGACGCTGTAAAAGATCAGATTTTTCTGTCGGCAGGCGAAGCGCAAAACTCCTAAAACTATTTAAAACCTAGAAAACTATCTAAAACGCTGCGCCGGTGGATAACTCTCCGCTTGTGCTCTCAACCAATCCGGCCCAGCTGAAGCGCCCGAATCGTTTTTGACAAAAGCCGACTGCGGCGGTCACCGAAACGAACCAGCCCCTTTTCGCTATGCGAAAACCCGCTCCCCCACCCGATATGGAAGCCGCCGTAGGCGGCTGACTCAGACTGGGTCCGCCTAAGGGCGGACAGAAAGAGTCTCTGCGAGAGAGTGAGTGGCAGAACCAGCCTGAGCGGCCTCAGGAAGCGTTTCAGACGGCAGAACCGACAGTGTGAGGTCAGAGCCCCTAAAACAGCCCACAGCCCTCCTGAGAGGCTTTGTCACCGCGCTTTGCGCAGTGGAGGATGATGCAGTCGCTCTGCGACCGCGAAACGCGAGCTGGGGAGGTGCCGTGTCTGGCGATGAACTTTCGCCGCGGCCGGCTGGAGGAGAATTCTGGGGCTGCTGTTCCCGCGGACGTCGTTTGCCGCCACCCTGCTTGCCGCCATGAGGCTGACGGCTGAACTGTCTGGGTTCCACCAGGTCGCCTGCGTGCGCAACGGGCCCAAATCTGGGACCAGGTTTCCAGTGCTGTATATGCCCGGAAAATCGTATTTCTGTAAATGTGGCTTTGCGGTTATCTGGTTTGCAGGATTTCCAGCGTGTGCGGATCTTCCTGTCCCCCAAAATACCGCTCCAACGCCACCCGGAACGCCGGCTCATCCGGTGCCGCACGCCCAAACAGGGTCATGCTGGAGCGGAATTTCATGTCATCGGGGGAGCCGAACACCTGGTGCGCGGTCCGCCCGGTCACTGCGTTGACTGCCGCGGTGCAGACCCGCAGGCGCTCGCCGAGGACCGGATGCTGCAGGTAGGCCTGTGCCTCATCAAGACCGCTGATCGCGTAGCGCTGCGCCATCGCGCTGAACCCGAGGCCGGCGACCTGCGGGAAGATGAACCACACCCATAGAGAGGCCAGCGCGGAAAACACTAACTTATTCGGCCGCGTTGTCGGCCTCTGTGCCCTCGGCAATCTTCTCCCGATGCTCCTCCCAGGTCGCCAGGAGGAACATCGCCATGGAGCCTGCCAGGTTCACTGCGAGCTGTGCGTGCCGCGGCTTGGCCCGGACGGGCTTGCCACGTTGGCCATGACTGTCACCGATACGGTTGCGGATCGTGCCCAAGGTGTTCACGACGTTCTGGCAGCTGCCGAGAATGCTCTTGAAGGCTTCCTCGGTGTGCTGGTTGGGAGCCAGATTCATCTGCTTGGCGCACAGGGTCCAGAGTTTGGGCAGGTCGACATCATCAGGATAGGCGACGCCCTCCTCATCCAGGATGTGCTTACATGTCTGCTCCAGGTAGGTGCGGGCGATCGTAATGGCACCGTCCGGATCGCTTAGGCGACGCTGTAGGGCTTTCTCCCAGAGTGCACGGATACCGGCCTCGTCAAACCGCTTAACCAGTGCGCTGATTTCATCGTCAGCTGGCGTAGCTCCGGGTCCTCCCGCCAGCTGAATCTTGTAAATTCCCGAGCCGGAGACCGTGCCGGTCATCTGTAGGGCATAGCCATCTTTTATAAGGACCTGATTGATCCGGTCCAACAGACCGCCCTCAGGATGATCCTCGTCCCAGATTTCAGGGTCGAAGATGCGCTCCAGCAGCCGGAAGACCTGCCGCTGGTGACAGTCCAGAAAACCTAGGTGCTTTAGAAGGTCGACATTGTCCCAATCGTAGTTGTTGATACAGTGTTGATAAATGTCGCCGCGGATCGAGCGCACGTCTCCGTCAAGACTGGGTCGATGGTAAGGTGAGGGGATGTTGTCGAGGTCATAGACTGGCTCCAGGAACTCAAAGATCGATAGCTGACCTTCCAAGGTTATTGAGTTCAGGATTTTGAGCAGCCGCCGCCGCGTAATCATTGTGATCTGTGGCAAGTTTAGGTCTTCGACTATACCCAACGCATCACTCAAAGTACGGCTCTGGTAGTCAGCGTGCACCGTGCGACCGACCTGCAGCAATTGCGGTGTACTCAGCTCTTGCAAACGAACAAGTACGTAGCGGAACTTGCTGGCGAACGCTTCTTCGCCGGAGCCGTCCGTAAGCCCATAGCGGGTACAGACGCGAGGTATGTCATAAGCCTTCTCGCCGGACAGGATCGAAGCGATCTGACGGCGGAGCTCGTCGGGCGGCGACTTGTTTGGCATTTGTAGGAAAATTCTTTGGTCAGGCGGTAGCAGCAGTCGTAGGGGCTACTGCATCACCATCAGCATCGTCATCTTCGGACACGTCGTCCAAATCGTCCGCGCCAATTTCGATCGCACGCTCCATCAACGCGTTGTAGCGGTCGTTGGTAATCCCAGAATGCCCCGCAACGTACAGCTTCTTAATGACATGATAGGGGTTGAAGATCAGTGCATGTGAAAGCTGACCAGCCTGCCCGCTTTTGATGCTGATAAAGCCGAGTTCATCCAGGCGGCGTATCTTCTCAGCCCAGGTCCGCTCAGCCCTCTGGCCCGTGAAGCCAGAATGAAAGGCCATTTCTTTTGACTTCGAAAGGCTGACATACATTTCGTCGAAGGAACGGCACCAGAGCTCAGCATAGGTCAAGCCGGCGGGCGCGCCTTTCGTCATCTCGTCGATGATACAGATGATGAGGGGCAAGGTCCGCGGGACAGAGACGAAGCCATCGTTGCGGTTGCGATGCCAAAGGCGTGTCTCAAAATCGACGTCCGGCCAGAGCTTCCTGCGTAGTTCTCTGATTTTCTTGATATACTTGCTTGGCCGAGCCATCCCTATGGTTCCTTATATCATTAGGGCCAGGGTTTGGACCCCTGGCGGATTTCTCCGGCGGCGGAACGAGCTGGCTTTGGACACCTGTCGCTGAACCCGTCGCCTTTGATGCCAAAATAATGACGCCAAAATCGTTCTTATCCAAGAACTTGAGTCGCGCTGGTTGCGCGCCAGGAGATATGCTTCACGCCCCAAAACGTCCCATAAGCTGCGCGGCTACGCCAGATCAAAATGTTAGTTGGCGGATGGCTCTAGAAAAGTTTGTTACTTACCAGAGGCTTGGCTTCTAATTTACAGTGCTCAATGTGGGCCTGTAATCCAATGTGGGCCTGTGCTCCCACGTGATCGGAGCGAAGCCCCGCCTCCAAGCACGGTGGGCTGACGAGAAGACGCTGCACGGGGCGCTGCCCCCGGCTGCGGTCAAGGGGTATCCCCATCCTTCGGCGAAGGGCCTGCAGGTGGGTGATCCCCCTCCCCTGTGACCTGCGCCACCCCCGGTCTCGCCGACGGGCAGAAGGTCAGGACTGTGAAGCGCTGACGGGAAGGCGTAGCTTTGCCAAGATGGCAAGATGCAAGGCCGCCCGGCAAACCGCCGTGTATGAGGAGACGCCTGTGAAGACCCTGTTTGTGACCACCGCCACGCTGCTGATGCTCAGCGCTGCCCCGGCTCTCGCCATGAGCTGTTGCGGGGGCGGCAAGGGCAAGGGCGCGATGATGTGCGCCAAGAGCGGCGGCATGGCGATGAACCACACCAAGACGGGCAAGAAGGGCGGCTGCTGCTGCGAGGGCATGGGCGGCAGCATGAGCCGCCGGGGCTAACCCTGGCATCGCAACGCTGGAACTCAGAAACGGCTGATTAGCCGCGACTGATGGTGCTGGTCACGGCGGCGTGCGCCGCCTGGCCGTGGTCGATACCCTGCCAACCGACCCAGCCCGTGTAGAGACCCACCAACACGATCAGCGCGGCCGAAGCGTAGGGTGCCTGCCGGGCGAAGCTGCTGAACCCGGACCAGCGGGAGACGACGTGCTTGACGCTCAAGGCCGCCAGCACCCCGGCTGACACCATCGTCAGCGCCAACCCAATGCTGAAACACACCACCAGCGCGAACCCAAGGCTGAACTGCTTGAGCTGGATGCACAGCAGCAGGACGGTGATCGCCGCCGGGCACGGGATCAGGCCGCCGGTCAGCCCGAACATGACGATTTGCCCGGTGGTAACAGTGCGCCCGGCGAAGCGCCGCCGGATATCGTCAGCATGGGCGCGGGCGTGGGCGTCGTCCTCGTCGCCGAGGTTCATGTGATCGTGGTCGTGTTCCTCGAACATGACTTCGTGGGTTTCTGCTCCGGCCGTGGCGTCGAGGTGCAGCCGTGCCGTGAACGCGTGCGGCTCCGGGATTTCCTCAAGGCTTTCCAACAAGTCGCCGTTGCGCACGAACCCGAACACCTGCCGGGTGCCATCCGGGCGCAGGGTTTCGACGGTCAAGGCTTTGGCCTCCGGCAGCGCCCCGCGCTCGCTGCGCACGCGCCAGTGCGGCGGCACGCCGTCCTCGAACACCTCGAGCGTCAGCAGGCCGTCATGCGTGGTGATGTGGTGGGTCTCGTCGTAGTGGTGATCGTGGTCGTGCGGGTGGTGCTGCTCGCGCCACGTCCGCCACGCCAACCAGAGCGCAATACCGACGATCAGCACCGCCGAGGCGAGCTGGAAGTACGGCTCCGACGCCTCCCCGGCATACTGCTGGCCGAAGTACTGCCCAGCCAAGGCAATTACCCACACCACCGCCGTGTGCGACAGCGTTGCTGCCAGACCCAACAGCACCGCCTGCATAACCGTGCCGCGCACCGCGATGATGAAGGCCGCCATCATCGTTTTCGAGTGGCCGGGTTCGAGGCCATGCAGCGCACCGAGCAGGATCGCGGTCGGCACGAACAGCCAGGCGTGCGCCGTCCCCTGCGCAAGCAGGTCGGTCAATGAGGTCATGGCATCGGCTTTCGTTATTTTAGGTAGGTTTTTACCACCTCGATAAGCTCGGCCGCGCCCTTGGCGCGTTCGGCATCCGAATCAGTGTCCGGGTTCACGACGTGGTGGCGGATGTGGTCTTCCATCAGCTCGGCGGTCAGGCCGTTGATCGCTCCCCGCATCGAGGCAACCAGCATCAGCACATCGGCGCAGCCGATCTCCTGCTCCAAGGCACGCTCGACGGCTTCCGCCTGTCCTTTGATCCGGCGCACCCGCGCCAGCAGCTTGGATTTTTCCTTGATCGTATGGGCCATGGAGCGGCTTTCGCTTGTGTGAGAATATATAGGGGGGTACCCTATTTATTGTCGAGCATAAATTGCACGACCGGGGCATGGAGGCTCCTAGCGTGAAGAACGAAGACCCCTGCACCGGGGTGTGTCAGTGGGACGGCAAAACGGGCTGGTGCCTTGGCTGCGGCCGGACGGTCCCGGAGATCAAGGCATGGCGGAAGCTGACGCCTTACCGGCGCACCGCGCTCCTGCGCGAGCTGCCGCGCCGGGTTGAGCAACTGAGCAAACAGCAGTCGGCCGAGACGACCCCAGCCAAGCGGGTGCGACGCTCATGATCTATCCAATAAGAAAATTATACTTTCAGAATTCTCTTAGAATTTGATGCCGTAACATAATAGAGATCATTTGTTTTGCAGCAAAATCCCGGCGTATTATGACGCCGGGACGATTTTTGTTGCGATCTAGAATGCGCCACGCTGGCCCTGGAATTCTTGGATGCTGAGCGACGGCGCGGGAATAGTGTCCTGATTTGCTTCGCATTTTCCATTGGCATGGTCCGAACGATATTTCTTCCCCTGCTCAACGGTCGAGAATGAGGGCGTTGTCTTCGTTGCATCACAGCGGGATGGCATGGGAGTTGGAATTGGTCGAACGGGATCATGGCAGAGTTGCTTGATGATTTCGTCCGCGACCCACCCGCCTAGCATCTGACCAGCGGTGTGATCCTGTCGCCAATGAACGCCCCCCCAAAGTCGGGCCATACCAATGTTATCCGCTAAGTTTTCAAGCTCGACTGCTGCGTCGGGAAAGAAGTGAGCCATAACCTTGCTCGCCGCAGCACTATATGTGCTGTGACCGGATGGGTAAGCCGGATGTCGTGGCGTACCTGGAGAGACAAATGGTGACGGGCAGCGTCGGTTCGTGGTGTCGTTTCCTTCTTCATCAATCTCATAATCAAACAGAACACTGTAACGTTCTGACCGGTTCTCCGCAGCTGCTACACGCGCTTCCCAGATGATGGGCCGCTCGCGATAAACGCGGGTATAGTCAGGTGGATCACCGGACTTGTTGGTATCGCGATGGCCCCATTTGATATGCCAAGCGGCTAACAAGGCACTATAGATTGCAACATCAAGCGCCATCCAAATCCGTGCCTGACGAGGGGGAGAGACACTTCGTCTGAAAAGAAGGCAGTTCAGGGCATGCCTGTGCAAAAGACCTGGTGTTTCGTCTTCAAACAATCGGGCTAGATCGCGGCCGTTAACCACAAAGGGTTCTTGTTCAGCACACGGCATCAGAATATCAGCAATTTCTTCTTGTTCTGATCGGCGAATCTGTGAAGTGATCGGCGGCGGCTGGTGTTTCAGGAAAATACTTAGTGGCTTCCTTGTGCGATCTACGAGGTCGGGAGTGCCGTACGGTTTTCCAACTGGAGGGGTTGCTTTAAATGTACCAGCAACCGCAGTCGGGTCGTTTCTTATACTGGCAAGGTGTGCGAGTTCCTGTAAGTCGTTCTCTAACAAGCCTGGATCTATATCGTAGGGATCGGGAATACTCGAGGGATGTAGGCTGTGGATGTTGACAACACGAACTAGCTCGCCGGCAAAGGTCCAGTGACCAGCTTCCGGCTCAATTTGAGGTCCGGTTAATGCGTATCGCTGTGGATCGTAGTAATTGGCCATTGTGACACCCCTTCGTACCCTGTTGGGTATCAACGATCCTGCCCGGATCGTGAATGTTTGATAAGTGCCTTTAAGCGAAAAAATCGGGCCGAGGTCTGCTAAAATTCTACTCTGAATACTTCGCCCGCAAGGATGCTCCTAGTGTGCAGGAAACGACCGTTTACGGCGCATTCTTGTAAGGCAGGTCGGAGTGCCTGAAAGGCTTGGTGGGCTTGCCAATCAATTCCACCGCGGTCCTGGTTCAGTGTCGTACGGCCAATCGTACCTGCAATTCGTGACACCAAGGCGCGTGCCTGCACAGAAGCAGCATGCTCGATGAAAAGCCGCCGCGTCCAAGGCAGGCAGGTGGAAATCCCCATCCACCGCGGAAGCCTACGCCAGGCCTGCGTTAACGATGCCAGGCAGAAGGCCTTGTCGAATGGGGAATTGCCGCTCTCAGGCGCTTCCCAAACCCCCACGCCCGGGCCAAGTTTGGAGATGGCAGACCCAGCGCACGTGCCGCGCCGCCCTTTAGCAGAGGACGGCCGGCACCGGTGTTAGCAGCACCAGCCCCGGCCTGACCACGATTTGTATCCTGGAGAGATACTTGCCATGGCTATGACCACCCCTACCGGCATTGCGCCCCCGACGAAACCGTCCCGCGCCTCATCGACCGCTTTGGTGCTCTCGTCCGTCCCGCCGATCCGCATGATCGCCTGAAGGCTCAACCCTCCGCATTCCTGCCTGGAGTGCCGGCGGCCTTCGCTCTCCTGCAATCACGACACTCTGAGACGTCGGCAGCCTAGGGCTCCGACGCATGGCTGCCTGCTGTCCGAGCCGTTCGTCGGTCGGCCTGCGCGGGGGCTGGGTGTCCTTCTGGACGGATTTGAACCCTCATGACCATCATTCCCCACCCGGCTGCTCAGGGTAGCGGCCGGACCCGGCTGCCTGCAGGCAGCGACGCCGCATCCCGCTCGGCCACGTCCGGACGTATTGCCGTTCCGCTCGGCAGCGGGGCCGCACAGGGCTGCGGATACGGGCATACCGCGAACCCCTTTGCCGGTTCGCCTGCACTATTGGCGGCTGCCGATCTGGTCGTCGACCAGGCGCTGCGGAACGTCTTCACGCCCGACCCACTGCTCGGTCCCGGCCTGTCGCAGGTCGCATCGGTACTATCATCGGTTGTGAAGAGGCATGGCACGCTTCTCGAGGTGGCATTCACCGACGTTCTCAAGAACCGGGGCCGCTACCTGGTGATGCGGGACGTTCCGATGCCGATCACCGTGCCGACCCAGGAGTTGATCCGGAACAGCTCGATCTCCCAGTTGGGTGAAACGGCGATCGATCTCTCTGGTGTTATTGCCCAGACCGTTAAGCTCGATCTTGTCGTGATCGATCGCCGGACTCAGAACGCTTTCATCATCGAGATGAAAAGGGGAGGGGGTAAGTCCGAGGCGCGTAAAGTCCATCAAATCGAGTGGATCCTGCGCTGCGCCCAAGTGCAGGGCCTCGCGTTCCTCAAAACATTGGGTTTTCATGTCGCCAATGTTCGAGCCGTCCTGATCGATGTCTACGGACGTGGTGGTTATAGCCCTGATCTGTCCGTCAGCGGCAGGGACATCGACCGGCTCTTCGAGGAGCCCGTCATGGCTGCCATCGAGGCGGTCACCGCCCGGATCACGACCCGCCTGCGCGCGGACGTTCCCGAGCTTCTCACGCGCGCTCTGGGCACCCTCGAGGTGACCGGAACCGTGATGCCGATGCCGCTGCCGCCCCGTCCCATGGCGCGCTGATCCAAAGGGGTCGCGTCTGCGACCCGGCCGACTTCCACCCCTTTCCCTTTTCCCTCGGTACCGTTGCGCGTTCGCGCCCGTGCCTTCTCCAGGCTTGCCTCGATGACTGACCCGATCGATCCGAACCGCTCTCTGCCGGCATCTCCGCCCGCTCTCGCCTTCCCCAGTGCCCCCCTGACCTGGTGGAGGACCCTGCCGCCCGAGTTCCTCGATCTCACGGCTCAGAGGCACCTGCGCACTGCCCTTCTCGCAGCTCCGACCTTGCGGCTCCCGGGCTGGGAAGCGGCGATCCGGGCCGATCCGGCTGCTGCGATCGGGGTCGCGTTCACGATCCTGGCGGAGGGCGTCGCCCGACCCGGCAGCATCGACCGGGCCCTCTCGGCCGTGTTGCTCTGCGCCGCCCTCGGCGATGCCGCATCCCGCGACCTGCTCGTGCATGTCCTCGGCCGCCGCGCCCGGCGCCGGGCCGATCTCGACGCCTTGCGCCTCGCCCGTCGCTGGCGTGGCTGGGGCCATCAGGAGTCTTCGTCCGTCATCGCACCCGGCCGCTGAGAAGGATCGATCGATGGCTTTTTCCTCGACCGCACCCGTGCCGCGCATCGATGCCAAGGCGGCCTTGGCCCTCATCCTGGCCGCCTTTCCGAGGCGCTTGCGCCTCTGCCTGGATACGGCCTTGCGGATCCCGGCCGCCCGCGAGGGGATCGTTGCCGAGATCGCCGCCCTCGTGCCCGAGGCGATCGATCTGGCCGCGGCTTGGAACACGACCACCGCTGCTGCGGGGGCCGATCCCTGGTGCGATCCGAACGTCGTTGCTGCCCGGGGGGCTCTGACGCGGTTTCTCGACCACCACGCTGCCGAACGGGACGTACCAGCCGCACGGGCGCTCGCTGATTGCGTGACGCTGATGTCCTGCGGTGGCGACGATGCGGCGGCCGCCGTCCGCATCGCGCTGCCGATCTGGCTCGAGGCCGAGGCACTGCCGGGGCTCGTCCTCCACCTGCCCGCCCTGGCCGAGGCCCAGACCGCCCTCGGCCTCGGGCGCCGAGCCGATCACAACGGAGACCTCGACATCCACGAGGAGGCTGCAGAAGCGACGCTCCTCGATGGTTGGACCGCGGCACTCGAGGCTGCCTACGCGAGCCTGAACGCGGCCGCTTCGAATGTCGTTGTGGCCGCCGCCGTCCTCAGCCGCGGGGCGAGCAGCGAGATGCTGCTCTGTACGCTTCTGGTGCGCGCGCTTCTCCCCTTCGGGGAGAGGCTGACACAGCCGGTCGTCGACCAGGCCGGTGAAGACGAGCGTCGGCGCCGGCGCGTGGCCGAGGCGGCGCTCGCAAAGGCTCGAAACCGCGAACGCGAGCGCGAGGCTTCTCGGTTGTCAGCGATCCCGGGCGAGACGCGCCCTGCATTGATCGAGCCCGCTTCTCCCACCCCTGGGCAGATCGTCGTGGTCCGTGAGGTGCGCGAGCCGGCGGCCGATCGCACCCGAAATCTCACGCGCGGCTTCGAGACCATCATCGGGCGGCCTGTTCCGCTCGCCCCCGTGCCGGACCTCCGGGCGCTGCGCAGCAGCCTCACGTTCGAATTTCCCTACGCGCTGAACACCATCGACCGTCTTCTGGCCGATCTGGTCGGGCAGACCCACGTCGCGTTCCGGCCTACCGTCCTGGTCGGCCCCCCCGGGGCTGGAAAAAGCCGGCTCGTCGCTCGCCTAGCCCGCCATCTCGGGATCGGACTCTGGCGAGTGGATGCAACGCACGATAGCGGAGCGGCCATCGGCGGTCTGGATCGGCGCTGGGCGAACACCGAACCGGCCCACCCCGTGCTCGCGATCGCACGTCATGGGGTGGCTAATCCACTGATCTTACTCGATGAAATCGAGAAGGCCTCGACGGGAACGACCCATGGTCGCTTGTGGGACGGCCTCCTACCGATGCTGGAGCGTGAGACGGCGTCGGCCTACCCGGATCCGGCGTTCCAATGCGCGGTCGACCTGAGTCACGTCTCCTGGTTGTGTACGGCCAATGGCGTCGACCCGCTTCCGGGACCGCTGCTCGACCGCTTACGCGTGATTGAGATGCCGGCTCCGACCTCCATCCACCTCGAGGCCTTGCTGTCGCCCATTCTGGCCGGGCTCGCGGCGAGCCGTGGATTGAACGCCCACTTCCTGCCTCCCCTCGACGGCGATGAGGTGGCTGCCATTCGTCAGGCTTGGCCCGGCGGTTCGATCCGGCGCCTCGTCCGGCTAGTCGAAACGATCCTGGCGGTACGTGAAACTCTGAGCCCGCCGCACTGATCGCTGCTCCTTCCCACGATGACCTTCTTTGGAAATGGCCTTCGCGGGGAGGAGCCATGGGGTTTGAGACAATGGGACCGACGACTGTATCGGATCTCAACGGAACGGAGGACCTGCTGCGTTCTCATAGCCTTCCGTCCAAACGCCTGGATCGCGCGACGGCCTTGTACCGTTCGGTGGACGAGACAGGTCACGATCCTGCTTCCGAGAGGGGCGGGGGCATGCGAACGTCGCCCTCCGCGCAAAGTCGAGAGCAGCAGAGGAGGATTTGTGTCTATCACGCGACGTCAGCTGGCCGCCTCGCTGCGAGCCTGCATCCATGTCGCCGATCGTGAGGCGATCGCCCGCTTTCTCCTCGATCCGGCGACCGAGGCGAGCATCAACCCTTTTCGGCAGACCAGTGCCAGGTGCAACGCAGCATCTGGGCTGGGCAGAGCTTCGAATTCCGCTGCTCCCGAACGAAGGTGCTTGGCCTCACCTGTCTTCTGCGGGCCCTCGATACGCTGCCAACCGGTGAGCCGTTGGTGCAGGAACTCTTCGGCGCGGGCCCCTACCGTGTCTCCATCTACCACCTCGGCGACGGCTGCCAGCTCATTGGTGCCGTACTGCACGGTCGAGGGCCTATGACGTTGCCCGTTCTCAACGGTCCGTCGCCGCGACGGAACGCCAGGCGATCGCCCCCGCCCCTTTCGCGGCAACTGGACCTTTTTGCCTTCGTTGGGTTGGGATAGTCGGCTTGCGAGCGCGTTTCGGGTGCTCCGTGGCAGGCGCGGAATGAGTACCCCTGGTGCGTCTCAGCCGGCCAAGGCACGCATCTCCGAGACACCGTCGTGTAAGACGTAGCCGCGGCCCCAGACGGTCTCGATGTAGTTCTTGCCGCCTGACGCATTGGCGAGCTTCCTGCGCAGCTTGCAGATGAAGACGTCGATGATCTTCAGCTCGGGCTCGTCCATGCCGCCGTAGAGATGATTGAGGAACATCTCCTTAGTCAGCGTTGTGCCCTTCCGGAGGGCCAGGAGCTCCAGGATCTGGTACTCCTTGCCCGTGAGATGGACGCGCGTACCTGCGATTAAGGTGGTCTTCTGGTCAACGTTCACAACGAGGTCGCCGGTGGTGATCACCGACTGGGCGTGGCCCTTCGAGCGGCGGACGATCGCGTGGATGCGGGCGACGAGCTCGTCCTTGTGGAAGGGCTTGGTGAGGTAGTCGTCGGCGCCGAAGCCGAGGCCCTTCACCTTGTCCTCGAT